>CACZOP010000014.1 GCA_902782845.1 Oscillospiraceae bacterium
AAAAATGCTATAATACGACAAGTTTTATCCCATCAAAGAGAGGAGACGGGGCGGCGGCGTCCCGCGTAACGTAAAATGAGAAAGAAAACCTGTAAAGGCCTTCTGGCGGCGGTCCTCTGCTGCCTGCTGCTCCTTCCCCTTGCCCCCGCGGCGTTTGCCCAGATCCTTTACGGCGACGTGAACTTCGACAACACGGTCACCGCGGAGGACGCCCGCCTGATCCTCCGGGCTGCGGTGGGGCTGGAGGATTTCACCGACGCCCAGACCGGTTACGGCGATATCGACCTCAGCGGCGACATCACGGCGGCGGACGCGCGCCTTGCCCTGCGGCTGGCCGTGGGGCTCTCCACCGATGAAGCCCCGGCGGACGATCCGGAACCCGCGGACGACCCCGCGCCCGCAAACGATCCCGAACCCGCGTTGGAAGCGCGGCGGGAGGCATGGCTCAGAAGCTTCCCCGACGCCGTTTCCTACGACGACCTCGAAAGCAATATGAACTGGCTTGTGAACGAGATCGGCCAGCGCAATTTCTATAACGGCACCCAGAATGCCATCGGCAACGCGATCTATGAGCGGCTGGGGGTCTACGGCTACACCGGCGCCGAGCGCCAGATCAGGGATTTCTACGCCAACGGCGTCCTCGGCAGGAACGTCCTCGGCATTATCCCCACCGCCGTGCAGAACCCGAAGATCCTGCTGGTGCTCTCCCACTACGACACGGTACGCGGCACGGGCGGCGCGGTGGATAATTCCTCCGGCGCGGCGGCGCTGCTGCAGCTTGCCAAGCGCTTCAAGGCCACCGGGGAAGACTACGGCTTAGAGGTGCGCTTCCTCTTTACCGCGGGCGAGGAACAGGGCTATTTCGGCGCCTACGCCTACGTGAACAGCCTTTCTTATGAGGAACGCAGCCGCCACATCCTCGCCTTCAATATGGATATGGCGGGCAAGCCCAACGACCTGTATGAGCCCGGACGCAGCTATTATCTCACCGTATCCACCGAGCCCGTATCCACCGACGGCTACTACGCCCCCGCGGCAGTTTCCAATATCGGCAGTCAAGCCATCGACAGCAGCAAAGCTGCGCTGGGGTACCTGGGCGAAAGCGGCTACTACTCCCCCGTGCGCGCCGGCATGCACGATATCGTGCCCTTCCGCAAGGCGGGCATGACGGCGCTTACCCTCTCCTGGCGCTGCATCGCCTCGGCCTACGACCGCCACCATGGCTCCGACTACGGCTTCGCCACCCCCTACTACACCCATACCCCCGACGATAATATGTATTATTTCGATATCACGTCGCTTTATAACACAACACGTCTCGTCGCCGGCGCGATCGCAAGGCTGATCCTGCCCTATAACGTGTCGCTGTTATAAAAGTACGGCGGCATGGTTTCATAGACAGAAAGGGATCCCGCGCGGGATCCTTTTTTTGTATACGCACCTTGTAGCACGGCGCCCCTGCGCCGTCCTCGTTGCGAAAACTAACTTGAAGCGTTGAAAAATAAGGAACTTCGTTGCAACGGCGCAGGGGCGCCGTGCTACGATTATATACCTACCGGCGCACGTTATATTGCCGCGCGGAAGGTTTCACCGGTAGATTCTGTCTGCGGCGAGGATCACGGGGCGGTGGGCGTTCACGTCGTGAACGCGGAGGATATCCGCGCCCTGTTCCACTGCCGCCACGTTTGCGGCGAGGGTGCCGGGAAGCCTGTTTTCGGGATCGTTTTCGCCCGAGATCGCCCCCACGAAGCGCTTGCGGGACAGTGCCGCCAGCAGTGCGGCGCCGCCGGTATCAAGGGTTTTCATGGATGTTAAAAGGACAAGATTCTGGGCGACGTTTTTGGCGAAGCCGAAGCCCGGGTCGAGGCAGATGTGTTCCGGCGGGATCCCGAGCCGGAGGGTCTGTTCCAGGGCGGAATCGAAGAACGCCTGCACGTGGGCCGTCACTCCGCCGGGATAGTCGTATTCGTCGGCGGTTTTTGCCCCTTCCGGCCCTGTGTGCGTTATAACCCATCCCGCGTGATATTCTTTGACCAGCGCCGCCATTTGGGGCGAAACGACGCCGGAAACGTCGTTTACGATATTTGCCCCGCGCCGGAGAACATAGGCGGCAGCCGCCGGGCGGAAGGTATCCACCGACAAAGGAACGGACACGGCCGCCCTCACCCGGTCGAACACTTCTTCGAGCCGCCGCAGCTCCTCTTCTTCGCCGATCACTTCGCCCCCGGGGCGGGTGGAGCAGACGCCGAGGTCGACGATATGGGCTCCCTCGTTCTGCAATGCCGCCGCCCGCGCCGCCGCCAGATCGGGCGAGAAATACCGGCCGCCGTCGAAGAACGAATCGGGCGTGACGTTGAGGACGCCCATCAGATAGGTTGTTTCGCCGAGGAGCAGAGAGCCCCCCGCATAGGCAAAGGTACGCATACACGCCTCCCGGATGGTTGATGAGATTATCATACATGATTTCGGGGACGTTTGCAAGAGGGCGAAGAAATTCAATGAATAATTCGGAACTGCGTTGCAATTATATTCCTGCCGGAGCGTGGGAAAGAATTATGCGCCCGTGGGGAATTGCCTGCGGCAGCAATATGACTCAAAGGCGTAAGCCTTTCCGAAATGTCGGCCGTCGAACGGGCAACACTTCATTTCGGGATTTGTCCCCGGCAAATTCCGATTTTCTGCTTTTCCGCGGATTTTCTCTTGCAAACGCCGCGGGGGTATAGTATAATAATATATTGATTTAATATAATATAGAGAAAGGCAGAAAAATGAAAGCGGTAATCAGTGTAACGGGCAAGGACAACGTGGGCATCATTGCCGGGGTGAGCACCCTGTGCGCCGAGCGCGGCGCGAATATCATCGACATCACCCAAAGCGTGCTGAGCGAATATTTTGCCATGATCATGCTGGCGGAGATCGACGGGCTGAAGGTGCCCTTTTCGCAGTTTGTGGACGAACTGGATTCCTATGGCAAGGAGCGGGCGCTGGAGATCCACACCATGCACGAGGACATTTTCAACACCATGCACCATATATAAAGAGCTGTTACAGAGGACATAACGAATGATCAACACGGCAGACGTACTTGAAACCATCAATATGATCCGGCAGGAAAATCTGGATATCCGCACCATTACAATGGGGATCAGCCTGCTGGACTGCGTAAGCGAAGACCCGAAGCGCTTATGCGACAATATTTACAACAAGATCACCAAGAAAGCCGCAAGGCTTGTGGAAACCGGCGGGGAGATCGAGAAGGAATACGGCATCCCGATTGTAAACAAGCGCATTTCGGTAACGCCCGTGTCGCTGGTGGGCGGCGCCCACGGCGAAGAGACCTACGTTGAGATCGCGAAAACGCTGGACCGGGCGGCCAAGAATCTTGGCGTGAACTTTATCGGGGGCTTTTCGGCATTGGTTGAAAAGGGCTTTACCGAGAGCAGCCGCCGCCTGATCGCCGCCATCCCCGCGGCGCTGAGCGAAAGCGACCTTGTGTGCTCCAGCGTGAACGTGGCCTCCACCAAGGCCGGCGTCAACATGGATGCGGTGCGTCTGATGGGGCGCACCATTAAAGAGACCGCCGAAAAAACCAAAGACAGGGGCTCCATCGGCTGCGCGAAGCTGGTGGTGTTTGCCAACGTCCCGCAGGACAATCCCTTTATGGCGGGGGCGTTCCACGGGATCGGCGAGCCGGAGTGTGCGATCAACGTGGGGGTATCGGGGCCCGGGGTGGTATCGAGCGCCATCAAACGCGCCGGGGACTGCGACTTATCTGCCCTGGCGGAGCTGATCAAGCGCACCGCCTTCAAGATCACCCGCGTGGGCCAGCTTGTGGCCGGAGAAGCCGCAAAACGGCTGGACGTTCCCTTTGGGATCGTTGACCTGTCGCTGGCGCCCACCCCCGCCGTTGGGGATTCGGTGGCGCGGATCCTGGAAGAGATGGGGCTGGAGGTCTGCGGCGCCCACGGCACCACGGCGGCCCTTGCCATGCTCAACGACGCGGTGAAAAAAGGCGGCGTGATGGCGTCTTCCCACGTAGGCGGGCTTTCGGGCGCGTTTATTCCGGTGAGCGAGGACGAGGGCATGATCGCCGCGGCCGCCGCCGGGAGCCTGAGCATAGAAAAGCTTGAAGCCATGACCGCCGTGTGCTCGGTGGGGCTCGATATGATTGCCGTGCCGGGGGACACCCCCGCGGACGTGATCGCGGGCGTGATCGCGGACGAAATCTCCATCGGGGTGGCCAACACCAAGACCACCGCCGTGCGCCTGATCCCGGCCTGGGGCAAAAAAGAGGGCGACAGCGTGTCATTCGGCGGGCTTCTGGGCTATGCGCCGGTGATAAAGCTCAACACCGCCTCCCCCGCGAAATTCATCGCACGGGGCGGACGCATCCCCGCGCCGATCCATTCGCTGAAGAATTAACCGTCGGCTGCCGGCCGCGCCGCGATCATGCGCCTGCAGGCAGACATATAACATTCATTCATCATTCATTATGAATTATTAATTATTGAAAGGAACTACTGACATGACATTCCGGGAAAGATTTGACGAACTGAAGAACACCTACGGACCCACCGCCGACTTTTCGGCTGTGGACTACTTCCTTGCGGCGCAGATCCGCATGACCGACGCCGACTGCCACGGCACCTTCTATGTGAAGTGCGACAACGGCGCCTTTGCCATCGAACCCTACGACTACCGCGACAACACGGTGGATATCGGCATTGAAAGCGGCCTGCTGGTGGATATGCTCGAAGGCAAGCTGGACCCCGTGGCCACGTTTTTGGACGGTAAATTTGAGCTGAACGGCGACGCCGGCCACGCGCTGGCGCTGATTGAGGCTTTGAAGAGAAAGCCCGCGCCCAAGGCGAAAAAGGCCGCCGCGAAGAAACCCGCAGCGAAGAAGGCCGCTCCCGCGAAGAAGG
>CACZOP010000015.1 GCA_902782845.1 Oscillospiraceae bacterium
ACCGTTCCCGTGGTCAGATCCGGCGTCATATCAAAGCTGTCACGCAGAGAACGGACGTATTCCGGCCGAATCCGCAGCCGGCATTCGTAGTTTTTCAGTTTCGCAGGAGAGCAGGCGTACAAAAGCGTGCTGTCCATCTTCGGAGCGCCCGTAACGTAGAACGTACGCTGCCGCGAAAACGGCGGATATCCTTCCAGGATCGTTACGTAAAACAGCGATCCGTCCGCAGTATACCCTTTTTCTTTCACGATCATCAGATGACCGACAAGGGACACATGATCGATCTCCAGCAACAGATCGCCCGGAAGAAGCGCGTCCAGATCCGTTTCGACCGAAAACGCCGCGCGATCGAATTTCAGCATTTCATCCTTCCAAAGCTGCGACATGGCGTATTCTTCCGTTATGCCGAGCACAGACGTTGAGAAATTGATACAGGTGCTGCCGTATCCCTGCGGCTGAGAAAACAGATAGTAACGGCTGTTCGGATTCGCGGCCGCGGTAAGATACGAACGGGGGGACACATGGTGCAGATAGGCGTTTGCCATGAATCTGCCGTTATACCAAACCGGCGAAAGATCCGACATTTCCGGATACGCGCTCTTTTTTTCCGGATTCTGCGGCGTACTGTAGACCCCGCCGTATACGTGCGGCGCCGTCTGCGACGTTATATCCTGCAGGTTTTGCGTGATGATCGGATTGTCAAACTGAACCAGACGTTGTTCCCTTCCCGGCACAAAATCAACCGCGACGCCCGCCGACACTTCCTCGTAACCGCGCATTGCCCCCATGCCGCGGCTCTTTACCGCAAATTCGCCCGCCGCCGTTTGAAGCGGCTCCGCGCGACGATGCACGCAAAGCAGAAGAAAACCGGTATCGTTTCCGTCGGGAACGATAGCGTTGAAGCCGCGCGGCCCTTTTCCGCCCGGCTGTACGCCGTTCCAGAACGTTTTGGTCCGTATCAGCGTGCCGGCAGCGTCCGGCGCCCATAGCGTAGCCGTCAGCTCAAACCGCGGATCGCAGGTGATCCGTTCCACATCCGAAACCCGCAGGATCGCGCCGAGATATTCCTGATTTGCAATCGTCTGATCGGCGTAATACTGGATCATCTGCAGAATCGGGCCGTTTTCTCCTTCGTCCAGCCGTATATTCATATTGAACAAACCGCTGAGGCGCGCCTGTGCTTCCGCGTTTACGTGTCCGCCGGTCAGCGTCAGCAAACCGGGATCGTTATCGGCTTTCAGGATCAGCACGGCATAGCAATCCTTCGTTTCAGGAAGACAGAAGGATTGCGCCGGGATTTCTCCCGCATTGTTCATCTGCTGCAAAACCGCGTCTTCCGCCGGAACGATCCCGTCGTCCGACAGGCGGAAAGCGGCGACACGAAAGGATTTCGCCGCAGATGTTTCATCTCCGCCGAACAACACGCCGAGGCCGCCGTCGGAAAGCGGGAGCG
The DNA here is from genome assembly GCA_902782845.1 of Oscillospiraceae bacterium. Taxonomy (GTDB): domain Bacteria; phylum Bacillota; class Clostridia; order Oscillospirales; family Acutalibacteraceae; genus RUG806. The sequence continues at coordinate 1,454 of CACZOP010000015.1, forward strand.
GCGCGCTCACCTGTTCGCCGGGTTGAAGCGCAAAACCGCCGCCGTAGCTGTCGGAAGCGCCCCAGACCGGCAGAAGCGTCCAAAGTCCGTGTGAGGCAGGCTGCACGGCGTCGGGATCCAACAGCGTGACAGTTACCATATCAGCTTCCGCTTCGGTGATTTCGCCTCCGTCTGTTCGCTCCAGAACAAAAGCCCAGCGGGCGTTCTTCTGCGCGTACCAAATGGTATCTCCCGCGGCGGGCAAACGGCTCCGCTCGCCGCTGTAATTCCAGGAACAGACGAAAAGCCGGTAGCCGTTCTCCACGTGCAGCGAAAACAGCCGGTTCGGGACGGAAAACAACGATGTGGACAGCTTCGTTCCGTCCGCCAGCGGCGCGAATGTGTCCATCGACACATCCCCGCTTCTGAAGGACAGCCGAAAAACCGATCCGGCGGCAGAGGCAAACAGCGCGTCGGTATCGGGCGCCGTATCCGGCAATACGACCGGCGCGGCGGTGACGGCTTCCGTGGTCGGCTCCGTGGGCGCGGTAAGCTTATTTATTATCTTGCAGCCTACCGAAAACAGGCACAAAAGCAAAACCGCGATCAACAAAAATATCCGGAAGCGCTCCCGCGTAAACACCGAAACAAACATACAAATTCCGTTTTCCATATCATCAAGCCTTCCGACGTCGTAAGAAGCGGTACGCACATCGCACATCCTTCCCGTTAACGTCGGTCCTTTCACAGCAAAATTTCTATAGAATACACAAATACACTTATTATATGACAAATCAACCGGCAGTACGGTCTTCGTCCGTCTTTTTCCCGCGTCGCCGCAACCTGATTTTGCGAAAATGATTGCATCGCGGATCAAAAAATGTTATACTATGCAAAAAAGAAAGGAACGATTCATTATGAAACTGAAGCTGACAGCTGTTCTGCTTGCCGTTCTGCTCGCTTTCACGCTCGGCGCCTGCCGAAAAAAAGGAACCAAAAATAAAAAAGTACCGGATCAGACCGTGGTCGTCACCAATGAAAACGGCGAAACGCAAACCGACGCCGAAGGCCAACCGGTAACGCAGACGGTACCCGCCACAGAGCAAACCGGCGCGCCCGTAACGGATGCGAACGGCAGCACAGTAACCGATGCACAGGGCGCTCCCGTTACGACCCCGGCGCCTGCAAGTCCCGCCGCCGACAACACGCCGCCTCCGGAGGACGCCCCCATTGAAACGATCGAAGATGAAAACGGCGAGATCCTTGCGCCGGCAGAACCGGAAACACCGGTGGAAAAATTCAACAACGCGCTGCTGGAAGCATTCACGGATGAGCAAAAAAGCAACCAGTGGTTTTCCGCCTTCGGCGCGGACGCCGGGAACAACGGCGTCAACGCGATCCTTTCGATGGAACAGAACAGCGACGACACAAACGCGGCATTCCGCCTGGCCGTCAGCTACCATGAAGCCGCGAAAAAAGCGGCGCAAACCGCGGGGCTCACGCTTACCTCCTATGAGTTTACGGTACTGCACGACGGCATGACCGTGGGCATGTACACTACAACCGACGGCACGACCTATTCTGCAGTGGTCAACGGAGAAACGGTCTCGCTCACAGCGTAATACCGCAAAGCTTTCCCGCGCGGGATGCGACAAAGCGGATAAAACAACAACCAGCAACCATGGCTTTTATAAAGAACGGCGTTTGCGGCTGCAAACGCCGTTCTTTCATTATACGGTTCAGGATCCTATGCTTTGGCGTTCACCGCGGCGCTGTAATTCCCCACGAAGGTAAAGCCGTTCTCTTTTACAACAGGGCACACTCTGAAGTAGTAGGTCACACCTGACGAAAGTCCGCTTACCGTGTAGCTGTTCGCATAGGAAGTGCCCACATAGACGTAATTCTTCACGTCGCCGCGGTAGCGATACACGTTATACTGCGTGGCGCCTGCGGATTTTGTCCACGTGAGCGTGATCCGTCCGTTTCCGGCGGCCGCAGCGGTCAGCCCCGTGGGCGCGGCAGGCGTTCCGAGCGCTTTGGCGCTCGCCGAGACGGAGTAGGGCCCCACGAAGGTCAGCCCGTTTCCTTTGGTTGCAGCCATCACCCTGAAATAGTAGGCGGTGCCGTTGCTCAGCCCGGAAACAGCGTAAGAGGTCGAATAAGAGGTCCCCACATAGACGTAATTCTTCACGT
>CACZOP010000016.1 GCA_902782845.1 Oscillospiraceae bacterium
CCCGAGGGGGTGCGGTAGGCCTTCATGCCCTCGAACATCATCTGCGCATAGTGCAGCACGCAGGAGGCGGGCTCGATGAGCAGCGGCTCGTGGGGAACCACGCGGCCGTCGTGCCAGCCCTGGCCCTCGTCATAGTCCATGACGAACATGTGGTCGGTGAAGTAGCGGGCAAAGCCGAGCTTCGTCTCGTCCTCCGGACGGGGCTTGGGATGGGTGGTGCGGGTTACGGGAAAATTGTAGGACATGGTAGTATCTCTCCTTTTATGTAAATTCTAAAATAAAGCAAAATTGTCAGCCGTTTTAACGAAAATAGATTTCTCCCCGCCGGTCGCGGAAAACGTTGATGGATTCGCGGATGCTCTGCACGACCGAAGTATCGCAGTCGGCATAAATGATTTCTTCTTCCGTTCCGGCTTTGGCGAGCTCGTTTCCCAGCGGGTCGAAGGCGATGGAGGAGCCGCCGAACTGTGTGCCGGGGGCCTTGCCGCAGGAATTGCAGCAAACCACGAACATCTGGTTTTCGATGGCGCGGGCCTTTAAGAGGGCGTGGAGCTGCGGGATACGCACGTCCGGCCACTGGGAGACGACGAACAGGAAGTCGAGGCCCTTCACCGTGAGGGTGCGGGTGAGCTCCGGAAAGCGGATATCGTAGCAGATCTCGGTACCGCAGGCAAAGCCGTCGAACGCGTAGGCGGAAATGCCGCCGCCCATCACGAAATAATCGTCCTCGTGCATGGGAGTGAAAAGGTGCGTTTTATCATAGCGGGAAATACACGCGCCCGCACGGTCAAAGCCGAGGGACGTATTGTGCACGCCGTCTTCAAACTTCGCCGCCACGCTGCCCGCCACGATATTCACGTTCAGTTCTTTGGCAAGCGCCGAAAACAGCGCTTTGGTCTTTTCCGCGTTTTCATCCGAGAGCGCGGACAGGTTTTCTTTGGGATAAAAGCCCACGTTCCAGGTCTCGGGCAGCAGGATCACGTCGGGGGTCTCCCCTGCCGCCTGCCGCACCAACGCCTCGGCTTTCTTATAATTCTCTTCCGGACCGGCAAACGCCATATCCATCTGTATCGCAGCAATTTTCATTTCAAAAGAACCTCTGCATTCTGAATTCCCGATTCCGAATCGGTTTACAGCTGATTCCGCATGATCTTGCCGCTGGTGGTCTTGGGCAGTTCGTCGCGGAAGACGATCACGCGGGGATATTTATAAGGCGCCGTATGCTCTTTAACATAGGTCTGGATCTCTTTTTTGAGCGCCTCGGTACCTTCGGTGCCGGGCACCAGCACGATGCTCGCCTTTACGATCTGGCCGCGCACCTCGTCCGGCACGGCGGAAACGCCGCATTCCAGCACGTAGGGCAGCTCCATGATAACAGATTCGATCTCAAACGGCCCGATGCGGTAGCCGGAGGACTTGATCACGTCGTCCACGCGGCCAACATACCAGAAGTAACCGTCCTCGTCCTTCCACGCCACGTCGCCGGTGTGATAGAAGCCGTTATGCCAGGTCTCGTTGGTTTTTTCTTCGTCGCCGTAGTAGCCCACGGCAAGGCCGTTGGGGCTGCCGTCCCTGAGGTCGATCACGATCTCGCCGGTTTCACCGGTGCGGACCTCGTTGCCCTTGGCGTCGTGCAGCGCCACCTTGTAGATGGGGGCGGGCTTGCCCATGGAGCCGATCTTGTGCCCGGCGCCCACAAGGTTGCCGATGATCATGGTGCTTTCGCTCTGGCCGAAGCCCTCGATGATCTGCAGGCCCGTGGCTTTTTCAAACTGGCGGTAGACCTCGGGGTTCAGCGCTTCGCCCGCGGTGGTCATGTGCCGCACCGAGGAGAAATCGTATTTTGAAATATCCTGCTTGATCATCAGGCGCAGCATGGTGGGCGGCGCGCAGAAAGTAGTGATCTGATATTTTGAGAACATGGGCAGAATGTCGGCGGCGTCGAAGCGGTCGAAATCATACACAAAGGTCGCCGCCTCGCACAGCCACTGGCCGTAGAGCTTGCCCCACATGGCCTTGGCCCAGCCGGTATCGGAAATGGTAAA
>CACZOP010000017.1 GCA_902782845.1 Oscillospiraceae bacterium
CCGGAGGCGGTGTGGATGAAAACCGCCGGGATCCGCTCGGAGCAAAGCACCGTGAGCGCGTAGGTCTCGCCGCCGCTTTCCGCCGTGAGTTCGGCGTTCGCCGTAAGCAGCCCGGTCTTTTTCCCGTTTTTCACCTTTTCGCCGTTCAGCGTCAGTTCGTCGCCGGTGAAAAAAAGGCGAAGCGACGCCGTGTCCGTCCCCGCGGGAAGGAACAGATAGTAACGGTCCTCCGAGAAACAATACCACCAGTCGATCTTCGTGGATTCGTCCTCAAAGGGCTGCACGGAAATGGTGAAGGGCGCAGAACCCGCCTGCGCCGCGCAGGCAAAGATCAACGCCGCGCAACAAAGCGCTGTCAGAAGAAAGGCATACCGCAGCTGCTTCATGGAATCCGCCTCCGAAAACAGTTTTTTTGGTGTTTTATCCTCAGCCGAAGTTGAGCGTTACCGACCGCATCCGGTTCAGCAGCCGTTCTTCGATGCAGTTCAGCCCCACCCCCGCCTTCGCGTTGACGTAGGTATAGTTGGTGATGGAGTTCAGAAGCACCGACTGGGAATCGGAAAGCGTGAAGCCCGCGTCGGTGAGCGCCGCTTCGTACGCGCCGTGCAGATCGTCCGCGCTGCGGGAGGCAAACACGCTCCGGTCGCGGTATACAAGACTCGGGAACGTGTCGGCGCCCGTCAGCCGCGTCACCGTGGGCGAGATCCCGATGATCGCGCCGTAATCGGGAATATCCTTCAGCAGCCCGCAGCCGAACTTCGGCGCGTCCGACGAAACGGTAAAATTCAGCGAGACCGAAACCTCGGGCGCTTCCTTCAGGAAGATGGTAACGGGGACGTTCTCACATTCCTTTTTCGCCACCACAACGATGCTGTAATAAACGTCGAAGGCATTGTTCAGGCGCACCTCCAGCGCGTCGGAATCGCATCCGGCCTCAACGCTGACGTCGTCTTTGGAAGTAACGGCAATCATAAAGATCCCGGCCGCGTGGGGCGGCATCAGGTTGTTTTCGCTGTGTTCCCCGAGGAAATCGATCGCTTTGTAGTTGCGCTCCGCCTCGGAAAATTCCTCCACGTTCATGGGGGCGGAAAGATCGAGCTCGTCCAGATAAGACACGGGCACCGCGAAATACAGCGAATTGCCCTGGTCATCGCCCAGCGTGTTTATGCCGATCACCCTGCCGCGGTCGTCCAGCAGCGGGCCGCCGGAGTTGCCCTGAGAGATCGCCGCCGTGTGCTGGATATACACCACGTCGGAATAGTCCTCCAGCTTGCGCTCGGCGGTGGAGATCATGCCCTCGGAAAAGGAGCCTGTGTAGCCGGCGGAGCTGCCCAGCGCATACACCGTGTCGGCGGTGCTGTAGTCTTTTTTGTTGAGCGTTGCCCAGGCGGGGACGTCGCCCTTCACCTGCAGAAGCGCCATGTCGATATTCCTGTCGACGGCAAGGACCCGCTCCACCTCGTAAACGTTGCCGTTATAATCCTTCACGCTCAGTTCTTTGGTATCCGCAACCACGTGATAATTCGTCAGCAGCCTGCCGTCTTTGCTGATAAAGAAGCCGGAGCCGAGCACCACGCCCTCGTCCACCTCGCTTGTGATCTCCACGGTGAACTTTGAGGCAAGATCGTAGACCTGCTTGCGGGTCAGCGCGTCGCCCGCCGGCCCGGGTTCGGGTTCCGGTTCGGGTTCGTCGGCTTCCAACGTTTCGAGCCCCACCGCCGCCCGCAGAATCAGCCGGGCGTCTCCGGCGGTGACGGAACCGTCCTTGTCGGCGTCCGCCGCGAGAAAGCGGGGGCTGCCGTAGGGGGCTTCCTCCAGCCCCACGGCGATACGCAGGGCAACGCGCGCGTCCCCGGCGGTCACGCCGCCGTCGTTGTCAACGTCCCCCAACGCGCCGGCAAGCGAAGAAACCGCAAAAAGCAGCGCGAATAACAGTGAGAATAAAACAGACAGTCTTTTTTTCATTTCCATTCCTCCGTTTGTCCGTTTCCACACAAAAGCATAACACAATACGATCAAAAATACAACGGCAAATTAAAATTATTCATAACGGTCTTGCCGCAATTTCATAACCGGCCGGCAGCCGTTCAGCAGATCGGGGATTTCTCTTTCACGATGTTTTTGGTGACGTAATCCACGGTAAAGAACTGCGGGAACCGCTCGAAGCTCTCCACGTTCGTTTCGCCCGGGGTCTGCAGAATCGAAAGCACCAGCGCCGTGCAGTCGCTGCCGTAGGCGGTGGGCACGTGGCCGGCATTTCTGATCGCCCAGGTGTCCTCCGGGAACAACACGTTCGTCAGGTCCACGGCGCCGTCCGGCGAAACGCGGTCCCCCGCCGTTTCCAGCTTGCCGTCCAGCGGCGAAACCTCGGCGCAGCCCAGCATCCAGCGGCTGTCCAATATGGCGTCGGTCTGCTCCGCCGCGGAGGGATAAAGCGGGATGGGCGCGGAATTGTAGCCCGCGATCACCGAAACGTCCACCCCCTGCGCCGGGAGCGCCCTGAGCATGGCGTCGCGGTTTTCCATGATCCCCTGCAGCCGGCGGATCTTTTCGATCAGGGGCGCGTATTCCGCCTTCAATTCGTCGGTGGGAAAGATCATCGCGATGCAGTCGTCCACCTTGTCGGGCTGCACGTTCGCCCAGAACGAGAGCATGGTGCCGAAGGTATCCCGGAGGAAGTTCTCGTAAACGTAGTCCTTTTCTTCCTCCACAAAGCCGTTGAACCAACGGGCCGCGAGCTTCAAAAGCCCCGTGGCTTTCAAGAATTTTCCGAGCAGCGGGAGCCGCGTCATCTGCGAAACGTAGCGCGCCAGCATATCCTCGTCCGTATACACCTTGCCCTGCAAAATCTCGGTGGCCACATTGGTGCCGCAGAAGGTGGAGGAAAGGAAAATGCACTTTCTGAGAGACGCGCCGCCGTAGCGGGCCAGATAGCAGTCGGTGATCACGCCCGCCATGCTGCAGTTCACCAGATCCACCTTTTCGGCCCCGTGAGCCGCCTTCGCCAGCTCGATCAGGTCGTTGAGCTGCGACGCGAGCGCATAGGGATCCAGCCGGTAATCGTAGGTGAAGAAGTAGACGTTCTCCGCCCCCAGCGTCTCGGCGGCGGCGCGCACCAGCGCCTCCTCCTGCGAGGGGCTCGTCATGAGCAGCGCCTGCAGCGCCGGAGATTCCGCCACGGAGCAGTCGTATTTCGCGTATCCCACGTTCTGCACGCTCTCCCCTTTGTTGTCGCAGGCCATGTCGCCCAGAATTTCGCGGGCAAAATCCACCGCGGCCACGGCAAGGGCGTGGTTAAAGCCCCCGTCCCCCGCGTTCTTCATCGCGGAGGCAAGGGTTTTCACGATCCCCGCCGCCGTAACGCCGTGGAACAGCGGCCGCACAGCCGGGGAGCCGTAGTTTGTATACAGCCGGTTGAAATCCATGCCCCGGGCGATCACCACCGGGCAGGGATCGGCAGACGCGGCTTCGGAAAAGCACAGCCCCGCCGCCGAAAACAGCAGCGCGAAGGTCAGCAATAAGGCGCAGATACGTTTGACTCGTCCGTTCATCTCTCATTCCTCTTTCGTTTGTTCTCTTATTTTCAGTATAGCATATTCTTTTTCCGTTTTCAATCCATTCCGGGAAGAACGTGCCGGAAAAACACACCGGGGCGAACACTGCGGGAAGCGCCGCGCGGCGGAAAAAACGGCTCCGCCGGAAACAGGGCGAAACCGTTTCTGCCTGCGTCCGGAAATATGCTCCGGACGCAGGAAAACAAAACCTATTATAATGTATAAAATATTATATGCTTCCTTCCGCTGCGGTTCTGCGCGGGGCGGGGCTCATTCGTCGTCGTCCGCCATGTCCAGATCCACCTGCTCCTCGCTGTTGTCGGTGGCGGGCGCTTCGGTGGGCGCGACGACTTCTTCCTGTTCGTCGCTGCCGCCGCTGTTCTCGGTGGCGGGCGCCGCCGTGGTGGTCACGGGCTTCGCGGTAGTAGCGGCCGTGGTGGGTGCGGCGGTGGTCTCTTTTTCTTTCTCCTTCGTGGTCGCCTCCGCCTTACCGGTGGTCTCTTTCTCCTCGGTTTCCTTCTCGGTGGTCTCTTTTTCCTTCGTCTCTTTTTCCTCGGTGGTGGGCACCGAAGACATATCGCGCTTCTTCACGGGCGCGGCGGCGTCGGAGGCCGGCGCCAGATCTTCCGGCGACAGATCCAGATTCAGCGTCACCGTTTTGGTTTTGCCGGGCAGCAGCTCCATGTCCACGGTCTCGGAGGAGAAGGGGCAGGAGAAGGTGACGGTCTGTTTCACGTCGGAGGTCACGTCGGCGATCACGAAGTTAGCGCGCAGATCCCACGACATCAGCGTGATCACGGCGTTGGACTTCGTACGCAGGCCGGCGATGCTCCCTACGTCAAATCCGGCTTCCGGCATACAGGGCAGCAGCTCCACCATGCCGGTGGAGGAATGCATCAGGCCCTCGTTGATCGCCGCGGTAAAGCCGATGGCGGCCGTGGGGGAGTAGGCGCCCCTGCCGCCGGTTTTTTCGTTGGTCATAAAAGACGAATAGCGGATGTTCCCGGATTCCTCCGTGAGCAGCGCCTGCGTAAACGCGCCGCGGTCCTGCAGCCGGGCTGCAAGCAGGGCGCGCCGCGCCAGCGCGTCGCCGTTGGTCTCGGTCAGCTCCGCAACCCGGATCGACTGCGCGCAGGCGTCCCAGAGCTCGCCGTCGGACTTCGTTTCGGCAAAGGGCCACGCGCAGGCCAGATGCGACAGGGCGTTCTCCTGGCCGATCCCGAGGTAGGCTTCCGTCGCCCAGGGACGGATCCCACCCTGCTCGTCGTTGGAATACGGCGGCAGGTTTTCGAGCAGCGCCTCGTATGCCGCGGTGTCGATGCTGCCGGCGTCCGCGGGCGCTTCCTCTTCTTCGTCGTCGTTATCGGTATCGTGTCTTTCGGTTTTCGCGCCCGAGAGCCGCGCAAGGTCCGCCACGTCCAGCAGCATGGTGATCGTATCGCGGCAGGCGGCGATATCCACCGCCGTGTTTGCGGTGATGGCGCTGTGGTAGTTTTCCGGCGTGCCGTTAAAGGTGTAGCCGGGGAGCAGGCAATAGTATTCGTCGTCGGAAAGGGAGGTCTTGCCCGCCTCGTAGTGGATCACGCCCTCGGCGTCGGTATAATATTCCGGATCCGCCAGCTGGACCCAGTAGTTGGCGGTTTTCACCAACAGCGGCAGCAGCACCTCCGACAGAAGGCTCAGCCGCCCTTCCTCTTCCATGGCGTCGAGCGCCGCGCCGTCGAGATCCTCTTCGGTAAGGCTCAGCACAGAGCTGAGGGCGTCGAGGTCCATATCGTCGGTGATGGGGATCGCCATGTCGCCGAAGGCAAGCACCGCGTCGTAGAGCGGGCGCAGCATCATCGCGGCGCCGGCGTTCCAGTAGCGGTAGGGCGCGCCGGCTGTGCTCTCAAAGATATAGCCTGTCTCGCCGTCGCTCACGGCAGGCGCCTGGATCGCGTCCTTAAAGCCGTGGGTCGTGGCGGCGTTCTCTTCCCAGTCGCCCGCCTGCCGCAGGATGAAGGAGGCAAGCCCCACCGGCGAGGATTCCAGATTCGCCGAAGCGGAAACCGCCGTCTGGATGCTCAGGTCGGAGGCCGTGTAGGCGCCGCCGCCGGCAGGCGCGAATTCACCGGTCCACAGGCCGCAGTGCCGGCCGTTGGCCTGCCCGGCGCAGCAGAGCGCCGCGTAGCGCCCCGCGTAATAGGCGCGCAGGATATAGGAGGCGTCCAGCGCCTTCTTTCCTTTCATCATGCTGCTCAGAGCTTCGTTGCTGTTGAGGCCCCTGCCCTCCTCCAGCGTGAGGGAGATCGCGTTGAACTGCTCGGAATAGATATCCGTGTGCGCCTTGAGCGCTTTTTCATAATCGAAGTCGCCGTCGGTAACATACCGGCCCTCCATCTCGGAAAGGTCGCTTTCGGCCTGCTTCAGCGCCTTAAAGGTCTCCGCTTCGGCAAAGTCGTCGAAGTCGCAGAGATCGTCGATCCGGCGGGTGACCGTGATCAGGTTCACGGCGTAGGCGTCGGAAACGAGGATCCCGTACACGGCGTCGGAAACGTCCTGCGCCGCTCTGTCTTCCCGGTTGAGCGTTACCCGCTGGGCTTCGCCGCCCTCGGGGATCACGTAGGTGAAGGTCATCCAGCCCGCCCTGGAAAGCGCGCTGTTTTCGTAATCGGGATAGTGGCCGACGTTGGCGATATAGGTCGCGTCTTCATCCACCAGCGTTCTGACCTGCGTATCCACTTCGTTGCCCTCGCCGAAATTCGCAAAGGTGGAGATGTCGTCGAAAGAAAGCACCAGGCGGGTCTTCGCGCCGGAAAGGCAGGAGATCCGGGTGACCACGGCGTTGTCGGCAAAGGACGTGAAGGATTTGCGCTCCCAGGCGCCCAGATCGTCGGAATAGTTCACGCCCACTTCGCCTGTTTCATAGTCGGTATAGCGGATGTATTTTTTCGCCTTGTAGTCGTCGGACGTGATACGGAGCGCGCCGCCCGGATGATAGGCCCAGGCCGCGGCGGAACCCGCGCTGTCGCTCACCGGCGTGCCGTCGACGATCGCCTGCTTGATGTCTTCCAGCTGGCCGGCGGTATCCGGCATTTGGCGCTCGTCGTTGTTGGGCATCACAAAACGGACGTTCTGAAAGATCATACTGTCGGAATAAGGCACCCCGCTTGTGATAAAGCCCGTTTCTCCGTTGCCCGATACCATTCCCTCCCGCCATGCGTCGGGACGGTTTCTGCCGGATTCCTTCAGGGCGGTGTATTTGCTGCTGTAGCTGATCTTATCCCTGTTTTTGAACATCTTCATGGCTACTTCCTTGTTCTGGAAGCTGCAGGACGCGCACAGGAAGATCAGCAGCAGGCTCATACCCGCCGCAATAAGCTGTTTGGCCGTTTTGTGCATGATGATTCGATCTCCGTTTCTCTGATTGATTCCGGCGGCCTGCGCCGGCGTCCGCAGAAAACGGGACCCCGGCAGCGTCCGCCGCCGATATGGAAAGCTTAAAAATTTTTCAGTTTTTTATTATATATAAGATAAAGGGCTTTGGCAATTATGTTTACAATTTTGTAATCGGTTTTTTTGACTTTTTTTCAGCTTTTGCGTTCCGATCTTTCTTTTTGCGCCAAAACCCCCCGTCCGGCTGCGGATTTTCCCGTTTTTTCCGCAAAGTTTAACAGAATTATTACATATATTTAAATTTTTTCAAAAATTCATCTTCCCTCTTGTAAACGGAAGCGTACAATGCTACAATATTTTCGGAAACAAGAAATAAGGAGTGCGACCCATGTCCGTCAACGAAATCCTCGAGATCATCAAGGCGTTTTTCAACGCGCTGATCAACATTATCAACATGCTGAACAACAAAGGCGGCACGAACGCCGGCGCGGACAACTGATTTCCGTTCAGCCTTCATATACCGTATTTGCCGGATCGCGGTCCGGCCTGCTTTGCCGTGTTCGTTCTTTTTCGGAACCAACGCGGTTTCAATTTTTACAGAATTGTTGTGTATATTTAAATTTTTCGGAATATCGCCTTTTTCTGTTGTATTTCGGTATTATCTGTGATAATATAAAGTCGCAGTTTATAGTAAAGTGAGGTGCGGCAAATGGATATCAATGAACTTCTGGCCATCGTGAAGGCGTTTTTCGAAGCTCTTCTGGGGATCATCGACACATTGAAGAAAGCCGGCAACAAAGGAGAATAATCGTTTATCCGCCGCCGTTCACGGCTGACCGGCTTTTTGATTGTTTTTGTGTAACGCAAAAAAACAGAGGAACGCTTTCCGCGTTCCTGTTTTTTTATTTCACAGGAAACTTCTCCGCATGACGGAGGCAGGCCGGCTGTTCCCGTGAAACAAAAAAGAGGATTCCGCCTGCCGGTTTGCCCTCCGGGGCGGGGCGCGAGCGAACACGAAAACGTCTGCCGCAGCCTGTGCCGCCGGGCGCGCGGGGCCTTGTTATTGCAGAAATGTGATAAATATTTTAAATTTTCATTTTCTTTTTTTTTCTGTTGTTTTTTTTTCATTCCTATGATACAATGCTATTGTAAAAAATTATCATAAAAGCGAGGTGTGTTTTTATGTTCATGTCGGTTGATGACGTTGTCCGGATCGTCGAAGCGTTCTTCAAAGAGGTACTGAAGGTCGTCAAGGCGCTTCAGGTTGCGCTCGGAATGAGAGAAGAAGAAGACGTCCAGACAGAAGAGCCCTCTTCGGGCACGTAAGCCATATTCGGTATTCCCGCGACGCTACACACCGGGCAGAGCCGAAAAAAAACCGACGGAGCCTTCCGTCGTTTTTTTCTGTCGGGGCGCGGCGCCGCCGTTCTCCCCTCCCCTGCCCGCCGGGGCGCGGCGCGGATTTTTCTCCGCAGCCGACGGCGCGCGGAAAATCACCATACGGAAATTTCCCGGCGGCGTTGTCAGTAATCTCCACATTGGTTTGAAAAAAGAATGAACGAAATGTAAACTTTGCCCAAAGAAAAAAGTTTTCAACCCATTTGCTATTGTACTATACTTTTTTCTGTGATAAGATAAGAATGAAAAAGAAACAGCAAAAAAAGGGAGGTGCGGCGTATGATTGGGTTTTCCATGAACGATCTGCTCGGCGTGCTGGCCAAAATCATGAATGCATTCAAGCAGGTAATGGGCTGGTTTGAGATCCTTGTGCTTCCGAATGAAGACGAAAAGAAAAACTACCCCACGAAAAAAACTTCCGATCCGGCGTCAGAGGAGACGCCCGCGGAACCGTGACGCATAAAACAATACCGTATAACAAAGGAGTCTGAACTATGAAAATTCCCTTTGATTTTTCGATCGACGATTGGATTTATTATTTCCGCCGGGTGTTCACGGCTTTCGCGAATTTCCTGAAAGAAGCGTTCAATATTGATTTCTTCGATTCGGAAGATCATTTCCCGACCGAGAGCCACAGCGACGAGGCTCCCTCGGATCAGGGCTGATCGTAAAGCGCCCCCTATGGCAATACTTGGCAAAAGGCAAATAAACAGATTATGATATAAGAGGTGAAAAAGATGGATTTTAAGGCAATTATCGAAGCGCTCGTGCAGTTCCTTACCGATTTCTTCGCAGCGCTCGGCAAGTTCCTCAATGTGGATTTCTCCGAAGACGAAGTCGGCGATCCCAGCGAAGCGGTCAGCGAATAAGAACGGAACAATATCGAAAAACCGATAAAATAATCAATATGAGGTGAAAATAGAATGTTTGATTTCAGTGAACTTCTTATCTTCCTGAAGAGCATTTTTGACGCGATCATGGCTTTTGCGAAGAAACTCGGCCTTGACATCGGCAAAAAAGAAGAAGACGAATCCAATGCTGCCAACGCGTAATCAACGCGCAGCCGGAAAAACAGACAGCCTACGGGCTGTCTGTTTTCTTTTATCCGAAATACGGATACGGGAATTCGCGGAGCAAATTCGATGCATGATGAACGATGAACAATTCATAATTTCGGAACTGCGCTGCGATTCTGTTCCTGCCGGAGCAATTGAAATAATGAATAATGAATAATCCCGGGACTGCGTTGCAATTGTTTCATTGCCGCATTCATAATGATTCAACAATATTCGCGGTTACGGTAGCGATATAGCGCCAGTCCGCCGGGGTGGCGACGCCGGGATCGGCAAGGGTGACCGCGGGCGTTTTGCCGCCGTCCTCCAACCCCAGAACAAAGTGGCAGAGCGCAATGCCGAGATCCACCTTCTGCAGGTCGCCCACCGCGTCGCTTTCGTAGCGGTCGCCGTCTTTTTTCTCATAAAAATGCCATGCGCCGTCTTTTCGGATCACCCGCCAGGGCTGCTTGTTCACGGCGCTGGGGGCGAGGCGCACCATCTCCAGCGCGGCGGCAGCGGCGGGATCGGCGGGCTTTGCCAGCGGCGTTTGCGGATCGTTCTCAAAAAAGAGCTCCGCCCAGGGCTTGCGGTCGTCGGCGCGCACGCCTTTCCGCATCATCACTTCCTTCACGCTGCGGCGCCTGGCGGGGTACCCCAGCGGGCTCATGCAGGGCATCATCTCGTCGGGCGCCAGCCCCAGGGCGTTTTCAAAATCCGCCCGCTTCATGGTGCCCCCGATCCACACGGTACCGATCCCCAGGCTCCAGGCAAAAAGCACCAGCCGCTCGAAGCTGTAGCCGAAGGCCGCGTCCGCCATGGGGCCTTTTTTCACCCGCGCGGCAACGTAGAGCGGTTCGCCCGAGAGCACGGGGCTCGAAAGCTTATGCGCCGCCGGGTCCAGCAGCGAAAAGGTCACGGGGATACCGAAGGGATTGGGGACGTCCTTGATGAATTCCCCGATTTTCTCCCGGTCCGCCGGGGTCAGCGGTTCGCCGGAATAGGTCCGCACGCTTTTGCGGGTCTCAATCAGTCGCATCAGGTTTGCCATGACGTTTATCCTTTCTGATTCTGATATTTATCGATCACTTTATAGAGCGCAAGATCCGGATCGGCGGCCATGCCCACCGTGTCGCCCAGCTCCAGCGCCTTGTCGGGCGCGTCGTTAAAGCGCTCCCACGCCGGCAGCCCCGCGCCGTTGGGGTCGCCGGTTTTCACAAAATTCGCCCAGTAGCCCTGCATGGTCTCGCTGAGCGCCTGATCCTCCTCCGTGTAGAGCCACGCCTGCCGGTAGAGGTTGCCGTAGGCGTAGGGCATTTCGCCTGCATGGTTTGCCGCCAGCCCTTTGTTATACTTTGTAAAACGGTATTCATACACCGGCACGTTCTGCGCCGCAAGCAGGCGGGACCAGTTATAATGGCTGTAGTTGAACCACGCCGCCGAAAGCACCCGATTGTAGCTGCCCTTGGCGTTTCCGCCCTGCTCCACCAGCGCCAGCCTGTAGGCGGGATCCTGTCCGAAGGGCTCCACCAGCGCCGCGCCTTCCTCGGCATAGTCCCCCAGCACGTCCTCCAGCGACTGCACGTAGTTTTCCGCCGTCACCTTTTCGCCGAAGGAGAACACGTCCGCCTCGTGGGCGTTGAAGCCGTTCAGGAGCGCCTGCTCGTTGTTTTCGCCCTTTTCGTAGGTGAGGTACGGCTGCTCGGTGACCGCGTAGCCGTCCACCGTCATGGCGGAGTTGGTAAACCTTGTTTTCACCAGCTTTTCGGCGGGGACGTTCCGCAAGTCGCCGACGGTTTTCGCGCCGAATTCCGCCATGATCTCTTTCCCCATTTCCAGCGCCTTTTCAAGCGGGCGGAAGGTATGATAGGGCGTTCTGGCGGTGATCCCGCTGCTCTCGGCGATCGCGTAGCGGAAGAGCCCCTTTGCCAGCGGCGACACGCACACGGCGTTCACAGAAGAAGCCCCCGCGGATTCGCCCGCCACGGTGATTTTTGCGGGATCGCCCCCGAAGGCGGCGATGTTTTCGTTCACCCACCGGAGCGCCGCGATCTGGTCCAGCAGCCCGTAGTTGCCCGTGGTGCCGTTGGGAGATTCGGCGGCGAGCGCCTCGTTCGCGTAGTAGCCGAACACGTTCAGGCGGTAGGCGCAGTTCACCACGACGATCCCGCGCCTTGCAAGGCTTTCGCCGTTATACGCGCCGTTGGAGGTCTCTCCGCCCGTGAGGGAGCCGCCGTGGATAAAGAAGAGCACCGGGAGGTTTTTCACGTCCCCCGCGGGCTTCCAGACGTTCAGATACAGGGAATCCTCGCTCACCGGCGTGCGGCGGTTGTTCGCCGGGTCGAACCATTTGAAATCACGGAAGCCCACAACGTGCGTGAGGGAATCCACGATCACGTTCCCCTGCTGCTGCATGGAGGCGGGAGCAAAGGTGTCGCATGCCCGCACGCCCTCCCAGGGCTGCGGCGGCTGCGGTTCCTTCCACCGGAGCTCGCCCACGGGCGGCGCGGCAAAGGGAATGCCGGCATACACCTCCACCGCTTTGTCTTCGGTGTAAACGCCGGTGAGGTCCCCCTCGGCCACCGTGACCACGTCCGTGGCGGCGGGATGCTTCGCCTCCACCGCCGGAACAGGCTTTGCGGGCGGGCCCGACAACTTCATCACGCCGAGCATTACAACAAGGAAACCGATCCACGATAAGAAGCGCAGACCTTTTTTCTTTTGCGAAAGCGCCTTGCCGTGGAGCAGGAAAAAGGCGGCGAACACCGCGCCCCCCAGACACCAGCCCCACACGGTGTTGCGCCCCAGCTCAAACAGCAGGCCGAAGGTCAGCAAAAAACAGATAAAAAACACGATAAAGGCTTTTTTGAATTTCATCAGCATTTTTCCCCCGGTTTTTCTTTCCGGGACAATTATATCATGATGGAAATTAAAAAACAATAGGCGGAAAGGAGACAGATCGGAATTTGACGACGTCAACTTCCGAAATGAAGTATCACCGCAAAACGGTGAAATGAAGTTCGCCTGTCGGCAAATGAAGTATTTGCCCTTCGGACAAATATGAAGTATTCGCCGCCCGGCGGCGAAAATTGCGGAACTGCGTTGCGATTTTATTCCTGCCGGAGCATTCGGGAAGAATTTTTAACAAACCGGGCTTTTCCTGCGGCAGCAATACGATGCAAAGGCGTGAGCCTTTCCGAAATGTTGACCGTTTCACGGGCAACACTTCATTTTTCCGTAAAACGGAAAAACTTCATGCGGCGGCTGCCGCACTTCA
>CACZOP010000018.1 GCA_902782845.1 Oscillospiraceae bacterium
CTTCGTGATCCACGTCTTCATACCAAAGATAAACAGGGATCAGGTCGTCATCGCCAGCCTTTGCCATGGCAGCCTGTAAATCTTCGGTAACTTCACAGATATGTGTATTTTCGCTGTTGTTTCCCGCACCGGATGCAATGGGTTGTGTCAGCAGGCAACAGCAAAGGAGCAGGGATACTAAGATAGTCATAACATTCTTTTTCATTGGTAAAGTTCCTTCCTTTTCAATTTCTTTTCTGATTCATTATTCGGGAAAAAAGCGCGCGGTTCGGCAGAGAGTTTTTTTGTTTTGAACCGACGCGCGTCCCGTTTTTGTTCACCGGTGAACAAAAAATGATTTCTTTGACCGCTTATGCGTAAGTATACGCGGTGGTACTCTCGCCGCCCGCGGTAAAGGCTACCTTAATACGGTAAGTAGAGAAAACACTAATCAGCTTGCTTTGGCTCATATCCCACGTCGGCGGGGAGATCTTTGGAGGTAACGATGAACATCATGCGCTCCTGGATGGTCAAAAAGCCATGGCCCTTGTTATAGCCGCCGTGGTCGGCGGTGATCACGATGAGCCAATCCTCCGTTTCATAGGCGGGGCGGGCTTTCACCGCCTGCAGCAGAGCGTAGCCGGTGGCGTCGGCGGCGAGGAACGCACCCGTGTAGCGTTCGTCCTGTATATTGAAGCCGGTGTCGTGGCCCACGTGGTCGCAGTATTCAAAAATAGAGAAGATGAAGTCGGAGCACTCGGGCCTGCCGATATCCGCCAGCACGTTGGCGTAGGTGCCGTCGTCGTCGTCCGCGTCCACAAAATGCACGTTCAGCCCTTTTTCTTCAATATAGCCTTTTTCGTTGATATAGGTGGAATCGGCGCCGTTGAAATGGCCGTTCCACGATACGTAGAAAGCGGATTCGTCGATTGTGCCGTCTTCCACGGCGGTGGTGAGCAGGGTAAGGTGGTCGTTTGATTTCGGCTGATCGTTATCGGTGATGCCGTGGACGTCCGCCCAGTTCCCCGTGAGCATACTGCACCAGCCGGGCGCGGTGGAGGTGGCCTGCTTGTTAAAAGCAGGATAGTTCACGCCGCCGCAGTAGGCGACATAGGCCTTGCCGCCGTCTTCAAGCACGGCGGAAACGGCGCTGTTCTCGTTCTGCCCCAGCAGCGAGAGCGTATCGGCGCGGGCGCCGTCGTAGCCAAGCACCAGCACCTTCTTCGCGGTTTTTCCCGCGGGCAGGGGGGCTTTCAGATGGTCGTCAATGATCTTATAAACAGCCGTCATGGGCAGGGCGGTATCAACGGTGTTCTCATACGCTTCTATCGACGCCACCCGCTTTTCGTAAGAGAGCACGGTGTCGCCGCTGTTCATGCCGCCGATCATGCCGTAGAGCATCATAAAAAACGTGAGAAACGCCGCGGCGAAGCGCTGGAAGAAAAGGAACATAAAGAAACCTCTTTTCATATAATTTCCGAACCATCCGGTGGTCTTATGTTCATGGTACCATTTTTTATTGTGAAAAGCAAGGTCGGGCGGAAAAATATCATAAAAATTGAATATTCCGCTTGCAATCCGTATTTTTTCTTATATAATGGAAGATGAATAATTTGAACAGGAGGTTCAAAAAAAAGATGGAAAAAAGGTTGAAAATCGGCATCATCGGCTGCGGCGGCATCGCCAACGGCAAGCACATGCCCTCCTTAAAGGCGCTGGACAAGGTGGACATGGTGGCGTTCTGCGACATCGTTGAAGAGCGCGCAGTGAAGGCGGCGGAGGAATACGGGACCGAAGACGCGAAGGTGTATACCGACTACAAGGAGCTGTTAAAAGACGGGAGCATCGACGTGGTACACGTGTGCACCCCCAACCGTTCCCACAGCTTTATCACCGTGGACGCGCTGGAAGCCGGCAAACACGTGATGTGCGAAAAGCCCATGGCGAAAACCTATGCGGACGCGAAAGCCATGCTGGACGCGGCAAAGCGCACCGGCAAAAAACTGACCATCGGCTACCAGAACCGCCAGAATCCCGAAAACCAGTATTCCAAGGCGGTTGCCGCTGCGGGCGATCTGGGCGAGATCTACTACGCGCAGGCCCATGCGCTGCGCCGCCGGGCGGTACCCACCTGGGGCGTGTTCCTGAACGAATATGAGCAGGGCGGCGGCCCGCTGATCGACATCGGCACCCACGCGCTGGACCTCACCCTCTGGATCATGAACAACTACGAACCCAAAATGGTGGTGGGCAACACCTTCCGCAAGCTGGCGGACAATCCCCCCGAGAAACAGGGCAACGCCTGGGGCGAATGGGATCCCGAAAAGTATACGGTGGAAGACAGCGCCTTCGGCTACATCGTGATGAAAAACGGCGCGGTGGTAAACCTGATGAGCAGCTGGGCCATCAACATGCACAAATATAACGAGGCCTCCTATGTGCTTTGCGGCACCGAGGGCGGCATCACCAACACCGACGGGCTGAAATTCAACACCGTGAAGAACGGCCGCCAGACTGTGGAGGAAGTGAACCTGAACGCGGGCGGCGCGGCGTTTTACGAAGGCCACTCCGTGAACCCCTCCACCGCCGACATGGGCCAGTGGATCAACGCCATTCTCGAAGACAAGGATCCCTGCGTGCTGCCCGAGCAGGCGCTGGTGGTCACACAGATCCTGGAGGCGATCTACACCTCCGCAAAAACCGGCAAGCCGGTGTATTTTGACGATTAAAGGAGCATACCGACGATGAAATTTGCGATTCAGATGTATACCCTGCGCCACCATATCAACTCTCCGGAGGATATGCTGCAGATTTTGGGCAATGTGAAAGAAATGGGCTTTGACGGCGTGGAGTTTGCCGGTTTTGCCGGCGTACCCGCCGAAAAACTGCGCGCGCGGCTCGATGAGCTGGGACTCAAATGCGTGGGCGCCCACATGGGGCTCGACGATTTTACCGAAGAAAACCTGCCCAAAACGCTGGAAACGGCAAAGATCCTCGGAACCGCCTGCATTGGCATCGGCGGCGCCGACACCGGCACCGAAGACAGCCTTTCGCACGTGCTCGACGTGATGGGCCGCGCCCACGAGATCGCCGCAAAAGAAGGCGTCCACGTTTATTTCCACAACCACACTTCCGAATTCCAACCGCCCATGTTCGCCACAAAGCCCGGCACCATCTTCGACCGGCTGAAGGCTGTGTGCGATATGCAGGTGGACACCTATTGGAGCTTTGCCGCGGGGCAGGACAACGCGAAACTCCTTGCAGAAAACAGGGACCGCATCGTGCTGCTGCACATCAAGGACGGCGTGGGGCATGAAACCATGGCGCTGGGCGAAGGCGAAAACGACCTGACGACAGTGGTGAAGGCGGCGAAGGACAACGGCTTCGACTGGCTGATCCTTGAAAACGACGACCCCAAGCCCACGGGGCTGGAGGACGCCGCCCGCAGCATGGCGTGGCTGAACGCCAACGCAAGATAAGGAGGAACAACGATGAAATTAGGCGTATTTACAACTCTGCTGAGCAATCTTTCACTGGAAGAGAGCTTAAAATACTTCACCTCTCTCGGCATCGAGATGGTGGAGATCGGCTGCGGCGGTTACCCGGGCAACGCCCATGCGGACCCCGCGGTGCTGCTGAACGACGACAAGGCGCTGGCGGACTTCAAAGCCCTGATCGCAAAATACAACGTGGGCATTTCCGCCCTTTCGTGCCACTCGAACCCCGTGCATCCCAACAAGGAAGAAGCCGCGGCGGCGGACAAGACCATCCGCGATACCATCCTGCTGGCGGAAAAGCTGGGCCTCGATCAGATCAACACCTTCTCGGGCTGCCCCGGCGACCATGAGGGCGCGAAATACCCCAACTGGGTGACCTGCCCCTGGCCCAACGACTTCCTCGAGATCCTCGACTGGCAGTGGAACGAGGTGCTCATCCCCTATTGGAAAGATCTTGTGGCCTTTGCGAAAGCCCACGGCGTGACCAAGATCGGCCTGGAGCTGCACCCCGGCTTCTGCGTTTACAACACCGACACCCTGCTGCGGCTGCGCGAGGCGGTGGGCCCCGAGATCGGCGCGAACTTCGACCCCTCGCACCTCATCTGGCAGGGCATGGAGCCCGTGGCGGTGATCCGGGCGCTTGGCGACGCTATTTTCCACGTCCACGCCAAAGATACAAGGCTTGACAAATACAACATCGCCCGCACCGGCGTGCTGGACACCAAACCCTATGCCGACGAGATCCACCGCTCTTGGATCTTCCGCTCGGTAGGCTACGGCAACGACGCGCTTTATTGGAAGGATATCGTCTCCAACCTCCGCATGGTGGGCTACGATCACGTGCTCTCCATTGAGCACGAAGACAGCCTTATGAGCCAGAATGAAGGTCTCACCAAGGCTGTGAATATCCTCAAGGACGTGCTCATCACCGAAGACACCGGCGCGATGTGGTGGGTGTGAGAATTTGCCCTTTCGGGCAAGTGAAATAACTTCGTTATGAAGGAGCTTTAAAAGACCAAAGGACCCGCGATCGTGTGATCCGGGTCCTTTTTGCTGTATCGGGAAGC
>CACZOP010000019.1 GCA_902782845.1 Oscillospiraceae bacterium
ATTCTTTTTATTCGATGGTCACGGTCAGGTCGCTGCGGATGTTGTCGAGATTGTAGGTTGCAACGAACACTGTTTCACCGGTCTTCGGATCGCGCTTGCCCACCCAGTTGGTGAGGAATTCGCCGTTTTCGTTGCCGGGCGTCCACGCAACGCGGACGTTCTGGTTCTGGTTTTCCTTCACCACCTGCAGGGTCGCGCCGCTGCCGCTCATCACCGTGAGGCTGCCGTCTTCATTTGCGGTGCCCGAAAGGAAGGAATACGAAACGCCGGGCAGGGTGTTGTTCACGGTCACCTTGAATTCGTCGGTCATATCGTCCACAAACTGGATCTTGATTCCCAACAGATCGAGGATCCTGCGAAGGACCCTTAAGATCATGGTCAGGATGTTGGCGGTTTTTTCCTCCCGCACGCCGGTGATCACCAGACGGCAGTCGGAGGTCACGTGGGGAACCTTGTAAAGCCTGCAGTTTTCCTCATCCACGCCGTAGGAGGTGAGCGGTTCCGACATGCCCATAAGGTTTGTCACCGTGTCGAATTCCGCCATAAAGTCCATGTCTTCGGTGACGTCGCGCAGCACGGCAACCTTCATGCCGGAAGCGGAATAGCCCTTCTTGACTTTTACGCGGAAGTAGAAATCGTCGCCGTAGAACGTGCCCTTGTAGCCTTCGCCCAGGGGGGCTTTGGCGGCAAAGCCTTCGCCGGAGACCAGCTTCACGTTGAAGAGGCTCCGCTGCAGGCCCATTTCGCCGTTTTCGTTGTCTTCCATCAGGCGGATGGTCACGCTGCCGTGAACCGTCAGCTTATAAAGGCCGTAGGGGTCGGGATTCAGCTTCGTGCCGTTTACCAGCACCGTGGCGGTGGCGGCGTTGTAAACCGGGCTGGTCACCACGGTAAACACCAATGTCTCACCCTCGGCAACGCTCACGCTGGAGCCGTAGGTATCGGGAACATAACGCTCCGGCGGGACCTGATCCCAATAGCTCTCGTAGATATTGTCGAGCGTCATGTAGCGGTTGTCGTAAAATACGTACGGGCCGTCTGCCTGCTGCACGTATTTGATTGCGTTGTTTTCAACCTTGGCAAATACATAGGGATTGTCTTTGAAAAAGGGCGCCAGACCGTCGATTGCGGCGGATTGCGTTTTGAGCTTGCTGCTGGGCTGCGTAAAGGTCACGGTATTCCCGCCCGCCGCGAACGCGGGCACAAGCAGCAGCGCCACCATTAAAACCGATAAGGTCACGCTGAGAACTTTTTTCATGCTTTCATAGCCTCCGTTTTTTGTCTGTTTTGACCGTGCCGCCCAAATTCCGTTTCGCGGACGACACTGACCTAATATGATTATAACCTATCGCCACGTCGCTTGTCAAGGATTTCATTGAGATATTTCCCAGAACGGGAATCCTTTTCGGTTTGCTATTTTGCTATTGTTTTTTTTGCGCGGGTATGGTATTATATTTTTAATTATTTATTTTTTATAAATATCGGGGAACGAACAGACCTCCGAAAGAGAAGGAATCGCCAATGAAAAAGGTTTTGCGTCTCTTAAAGCCGCACAGGTGGACGCTCATCATGTCCATCCTGTTTGCGACTGTCAATTCCGTAATGCAGCTTTTGCTGCCGCTGTATACCAAAAATCTGCAAAGCGAGATCCTGCATTATAATATGAAAGGGATCACCGACTACGCGCTGCTGATGATGGGCTTTACCCTGCTCGGCATCGTGACCTCCGTTGCGAACACCTATTTTTCCACAAAAACCTCGGTGGGCTATACCATCACGCTGCGGAATTTTATCTTCGGCAAGGTCAGCCGCCTGTCGCAGAGCGACATCGACAAGATCGGCGTGGCGTCGCTGGTGACCCGTACCACCAACGACGTGCGGCAGGTGCACGACTTTATTCTCTCTACCCTGAAATCTCTGATCCCGGTGCCCATCATGCTGGTGGGCGGCCTTGTGATGGCGTTTTCTCTGAATCCCGAAGTAGCGAAGCTTTCTCTCTGGGTGGTCCCCATTCTGGCGGTGATCCTCATTATCCTGCTGGCTATTATCATCCCGCTCTATTCCAAGGTGCAGAAGCTGGTGGACAAGCTTAACCAGATCATGCGCGAAAAGATCAGCGGCATCCGGGTGATCCGGGCGTTCAACCGCACGAAATACGAGGACGAGCGCTTCACGACGACGAATCTGGAGCTGACCGGGCTTTCGCTGCGCGCGAGCCGCTTCATGGCGGGGCTGCTGCCCATCGTTACCGTGGCCATGTATTCTCTGGTGTGTCTGATCATTTACGTGAGCATCGTCCACGCCAACGAGCTGGATCCCGTGCTGGATAAAAAGGCCATCGAGGATACCATCCCCAATCTGCAGGCGTTCATCGGCTTTTTCTCGCTGATCATTTCCTCCATCGTTTCGGTGGTGGGCATCATCGCCGGTATTCCCCGCGCCGTGATCTCCGGCAAGCGTATCAACGCCATTATCGAAGCGAAGAGCGAGATCGAGGAGCCCGAAAACCCCGTAACGCCGGATCCCGCCGATATCGGCAAGGTGGAGTTCCGCGACGTGACCTTCCGATATAAACCGCAGGTAAAGGAAGAAAAGAAGAAGCGCGGCAAAAAGAAAGGCCCCGAAAAACCGCCGCAGACGCCATTTTCGGTGGAACATCTGAGCTTTGTTTCCCGTCCCGGCGAAATGACGGCCGTCATCGGCATCACGGGCTCCGGCAAAACCACAATGCTGAATCTGATCCCCCGGCTATACGACGCCACCGAGGGCGAGGTGCTGGTGAACGGCGTCAACGTCAAAGACCTGTCCTCCGCCCAGCTGCAGTCCAGCATTGCCATGATCCCCCAGCAGGCGTTCCTGTTCAGCGGGACCATCGCCGACAACGTGCGCTTCGGCAACGACGGCGCCACCGACGAGGAGGTCTGGCGGGCGCTGGAGATCGCGCAGGCGAAAACCTTCGTTTCCGAAATGCCGGACGGTATCGACAGCTTTGTTTCGCAGGCGGGCAAAAACTATTCCGGCGGGCAGAAGCAGCGCCTTTCGATTGCCCGCGCCATCGTGAAAAACGCCCCCATTATGCTGTTTGACGACAGCTTTTCCGCGTTGGATCTTGCCACGGACGCCCGTTTGCGCGCGGCGCTGCGGGAAAACCTCACCAACACCAACATTTTTATTGTGGCGCAGCGTGTGGGCACCGTGCTGAACGCCGACCGGATCCTTGTGATGGACGGCGGCAGGCTGGTGGGCATCGGCACCCACCGGGAGCTTTTGGAAAGCTGCCCGCTCTACCGTGAGATCGTGGTCACACAGCTCTCGGAGGACGCGCTGAAGGAGGTGTCGGCGGAATGAAAAAGACGAAGAAGCCCGTTCCCGAAACCGAATACATCAGCCGCTACGGCGCCTACCGCAAGCAGCGGGAGGATGAACAGAAGCCCGAAAACGCAAAGGCGACCGTGATCCGCTTTTTCGCGCTGATCAAGCCCCATGCGTTCGGGATGGCGCTTGTGGTGCTTTCCGCCATGGGCAGCACCATCTGCAACGTGCTGGCGCCCGATCACATGGGCAAGGTCATCAATATCATTCAGGAGGCCATTGCCGACCGCGCGCTGCACGGCACGAGGATCACCTTTGACGCCGCCTACAGCGAGCTGTTCCTGCTGGGGCTGTTCTACGGCCTTGCCGTGGTTTTCGCATTCACCCAGGAATTCTTCTCCGCCGGGCTCTCGCAGCGGCTGGTCTGCGACCTGCGCGGCAGGCTCAACGGCAAGCTTTCGGTGCTGCCGCTCAGCTATTTCGACAGCCAGACCAAGGGGCAGGTCATTTCCAAAATGATCAATGATATCGAAAACGTCAGCTCCAGCCTGCAGGGGAGCGTGGTGACCATCCTCACCAGCTTCATCCAGGTGGTGGGCAGCCTTGTGATGATGCTGCACACAAGAAACTACCTGATGACCTTCGTTGCCATCTGCCTGGTGCCGGTGAGCGCGGGGCTGTCGTATGTGGTTTCCAAAAAGTCCAAGGTCTGGTATCGCCGCTATTGGGATACCATGGGCGACCTCAACGGCCATATCGAGGAGATGTATGCCGGGCATACGCTTGTGCGGATGTTCGGGCACGAGGACCGCTCCATTTCGGAATTCCGTGATATTACGATCCGCTTGGGCCACAACAGCTTTATGGCGAATATGATCGCGGGGCTTCTGAATCCCGCGCTTACGCTGATCAAGAACGTGAACTATATCGCCCTGTGTCTGTTGGGCGGCTGGCTCTTTATCGGCGTGCACACGGGCAGGTTCCCGCCCGGGAGCTTCGGCGGCATCGGCGATATCACCGCGTTCTTATCTTATTCCGGCTATTTTTCCTCGCCCATCATCAGCCTTTCGAAAATCATCAACAGCATCCAGAGCTCGCTGGCTTCCGCGGAACGGGTCTTTTCCATTCTGGACGAGCCGGAGGAAGCGCCGGACTGCACCGACAACGAGCCCGACGCCCCCGCGAACGGCCTGGTGGAATTCCGGAACGTGAATTTCAGCTACATCCCCGACCGTCCGCTGATCACCGATCTGAACCTTACCGCCGCGCCCGGGAGCGTGACCGCCATCGTAGGTCCCACAGGCGCCGGCAAAACCACCATCGTGAACCTGCTGATGCGGTTCTATACCGTGAACGCCGGCAATATTTATCTGGACGGCACCGACATCTACACCATGTCCCGCGAGGCGCTGCGCGCCAATTTCGGCATGGTGCTGCAGGATACGTGGCTGTTTAAGGGCACGGTCAGAGAAAATATCCGCTACGGCAGAGCGGACGCGACGGACGAAGAGATTGAGGAAGCGGCGAAAAACGCCTATATCTACGATTATATCATGAGCCTGCCCAAGGGCTTCGACACCGAACTCACCGAAGACGGCGCCAATATTTCGCAGGGGCAGAAGCAGCTGCTGACCATTGCCCGGGCGCTGGTGGCGAATCCCCGCGTGCTGATCCTGGACGAGGCCACCAGCTCCGTGGACACCAAAACCGAGCAGAAGATCCAGGTGGCCATGGATAAACTGATGGAGGGCAGAACCACCTTTGTGATCGCGCACCGCCTTTCCACCATCAAAAACGCCGATAACATCCTTGTGATGAAAAAAGGCAGGATCGTGGAGCAGGGGACCCACGAGTCCCTGCTGAAGGCGGATGGCTTTTATGCGCTCCTGTATAATTCGCAGTATACCGACGGCATCCCGCCGGAGGATTGATGCATTTTCGGCAAAAAAAGGCAGATTGGGATCTGCGCGTATGCCGGCGCGCCGCCCGGTGCGGGAAACGCCCCGTAAAAATGCCGGTATCGCCTAAAACGAACAAAAAAGGCTGCTTTTTTTGCAGCCTTTATTTTATAAATATAAATAACTATTATATAATATATACTGTGGATACCACAAAATCTTGCGGTTCGGTGCGGGGATCGCTTATGATAAAAACAAGATTTTGTATATTTCAGATCCGGATCCCCAGTTCTTTGATCTTATCCTGCAGCTTTAAGAAATCCTCAAAGGCGTCGCCCTTTCTGCGCGGGTCCCGCAGCAGCGCGGCGGGGTGGAATGTGCCCATCAGTAACGTGCCGTTCCGTTCAAAAAACACGCCGTGTTCTTTTGTGACGCGGAATTCGGGGGAGATGATCACCTGCGCGGAGATCCTGCCCACGCAAACGATGATCTTCGGCCGCATGATTTTTACCAGCTCCCGCAGCCAGGGCAGGCAGGCCTTGGTTTCTTCGGGTTTGGGATCGCGGTTTTTCGGCGGGCGGCATTTTAAGATATTTGCGATATAGATATTCTCTTTGCGGTCCAGCCCGATCCCATTTAAATATAAATCGAGGAGTTGGCCGGCGCGCCCCACGAAGGGTTCTCCCTGCAGATCCTCGTTCTCTCCGGGCGCTTCACCGATAAAAAGAAGCTCTGCATCCGGATTTCCAACGCCGAAAACCACGTGGTTGCGGGTTTCGTGCAAAGGGCATCCCGTGCAGGTTTCACAGGCGGATTTTAATGCGGAAAAATCATGATTCATAGCAGAAACCTCAAATTTTATTTAAAATGTATAGTTTTATCTGAAAAAAAGCTGAAGTTTGTGTCGGAAAAATGGATTGAAAAATGAAAACAGAAGTGATAAAATATCAGCACTTTCTTCCATGTGCGGTATTATTATATTGAATTTTTCCGAAAATGTCAATTCTTTCTTATGATTCCAAAAAATATTGGCAAAAAGGGTATTGACTTCTGCGGGAATATCCTGTATAATACCCACTGTAATCCCCAAGGGGGTTCTATATCGTATATTATGAGGCTCAGCCTCAAATATAAAATCATTAAAAGGAAGGTCCTCAAAAATGAAAATTGCAAAACGCGCACTCGCAATCATTATGGCTGTTGCCCTTGTTGGTTGCATGAGTGCAATGGCTTTCGCAGCCGGTTCTGTTGCCCTGTCTTATGACGGCTCCAAGAACATCACGGTTACCGCCGTTGGCATGATCGGCATGAAGAGCTTCGACTTTATCATCACTGCCGATGACGGCGTCGTTCTTAAGAACGTGAAGGCCTCCAGCGATGCGCCCGCTACCGTGGCTGCCGACAATGCTTTCACCACCGAGAAGAATATGGCCGAAGGCAAATTCTCCGGCTACTTCAAAGAGAATCTGTGGGAGCTTGATCAGTGGCAGGCTGCTGCCGACGATCTCGGCGAAGAGATCCCTGCCGGCTTCAATCCCAGCAGCTTTAACATGGGCACCATCGTGATCGACGCTTCCGGCGCCACCGGCCCCGCTTATGTTTACGTAAAGGGCACCGTGAAGGGCAGCACCGACGTTGCTGTTGATCAGAAGGTCCTTGTTAAGGATGGCCCTACTCCCGTGGAGCCCACCACCGAGAAGCCTGCTGAGCCCACCACCGAGAAGCCTGCTGAGCCCACCACCAAGAAGCCTGTTGAGCCCACCACGCAGAAGCCTGCTGAGCCCACCACCAAGAAGCCCGTGGAGCCCACCACCAAGAAGCCTGTGGAAGAGAAGACCACTGCTATTCCGAAGCCTGTGGAGAACAAGACCACTGTCGCTCCGAAGCCTGTGGAGAACAAGACCACTGTCGCTCCTGCTCCCGTTCCCGCCAACAACGGCACTCAGCCTTGTCCCAACACCGGCGACAAGCCCACCGGTGACAACATGGCGCTTGCGGCTGCTGCCGGTATCGTTGCTCTTGCCGGTGCTGCGTTCGTGATCTCCAAGAAAAGAAAATAATTATTGAACGATAATTATTGATTAATTAAACATTTTGCAGTTTTAATTAAGGGTTTTCGGCGCTGTCCTTGTGACAGCGCCATTACCTTTTTTTTGTTTAACAGGAAACTTCTCCATAGGGCAGAGGCAGACAGGATGTTCCTGTTAAACAAAAAAGATTGTAACGCCCGCCGATTGTCCCTTCGGGACCGGCGATGTCGTATGCGAAAGCGCTTGCCGCGATGCGGCGAAGCCGCTTTCCTGATAAAAAAAGAACCGCGTAAAACGCGGTTGATTGAAATATCATCGCACAGCGATGATGTGATATATGCCTGTTTGGTAAATGTGAAATATTCGCCGCTTTGCGGCAATACTTCATTTTGGTATTTGTCCTCAACAAATTCCGAATTACCCGTCCGCCAGGATCACCGCCGTTTCTCCCGGCACCACAACGCCGTCCGCCGTCCGTTCGCCGTTCAGGATGCAGCGCATATTCCGCATGTCTCCGTTCAGCACGTAGTGGATCGTGTCGGGATTTCTGTTGGCGATCAGGGCAAGGCGTCTGTGTCCCTGCTGATAGCGTAAAAAGGCGATACAGCCCAGCGCCGCCGAAAGCGGATAGAATCCACCGCTTTGCAAAACGCTGTAATTGCGGCGAATTCGGCCCAAACAGCGGAAATAATCCACAAGGCTCTCATCTTCTTTGCCCCAGGGGAAAAAGCCGCGGTTAAAGGGATCCTTGCCGCCTGTCATGCCGGCCTCGTCGCCGTAATAGATGGCAGGCAGGCCGGGCAGAAGATAATTGATCGCCGCAGCCATGCGCAGCAGATTTTTGGCGCGTTCCATGGCCCGGTCGGTGTAGCTGAGCTTTGATTGCGCCTCTCTTGTAAGCGCGTCGCAGTTCACACCTGCCAGCAGGGTGAGGATCCGGGCTGTATCGTGGGTGCCCAGCAGGTTCATACAGACGTGCAGGTTCCCGGGCGGATAATGGAGAACGATCTTCATCAGCGCCGTCATACATTTCGGAGCGTCCGCCGTCAGGCAGAAATCAAGGATCGCGTCCCGGAAGGGATAGTTCATCACGCCGTCCAGCTGTCTGCCGTCAAAATACCGCCGCCGGCCGCCGTGGCTCCATTTGTTGCTGGCGTCTTCCCACACTTCTCCGAGGAGGTAGCGTTCTTCGCCGTGGCGTTTGACAGCAATGCGGACCCTGTCGAGGAATTCATCCGGCAGCTCATCCGCCACATCCAGCCGGTAGCCGTCGGCGCCGAGGTTCATCCAGCGGTCGATCACGCCGTTTTCACCGGTGATAAAGGCGGTAAAGCCGGGGTCGTTTTCGTTGACCTCAGGCAGCGTGTCGATATTCCACCAGCTTTTGTAATCGTCCCGGTTCTCGCCGAAGCTGTACCAGCTCCGATAGGGAGAATCGTTGCTCTGATAGGCGCCGGGCCCCGGATAGCGCCCTTTTTTGTTGAAATATACGCTGTCGTCGCCGGTGTGGCTGAAAACGCCGTCCACGATCACGCCCATGCCGAACGCATGGGCTTTTTTGCATAATTCGGCAAAATCCGCGTCCGTGCCCAGCAGCGGGTCGGTTTTCAGATAATCGGCGGTGTTGTAACGGTGGTTGGAATGTGCCTCGCAAATGGGGTTTAAGTAGATCAGCGACACGCCCAGCGAAGCGAGATATGGCAGCTTTTCGGTGATCCCCTTCAGGTCGCCGCCGAAATAGTCGTTGTTTCTGATCTCTCCGGTTTCATCCGGAAGAAATACAGGGGCGTCCGTTTTGCAGCGGTGAAGGATCCGGTCGGCGGGCACGCCTTCTTTTTTTGTGCCGGAATCATAGAAACGGTCGGGAAAGATCTGATAAATGATCCCGCCGCGGATGCTTTCCGGCGTTTTCGCCTCCGGAGGGTAAACGGTGAGTTGCCAATCCTCGTCGCCTTCCACGCCGGCGGAAAAATCCGACGGATTCTTATGCAGCACGGTGGTGCCCCATGCGGTTTGATAGGAGAGGTGATAAAACCAGAGCCCGGTGCCGAAGCTGAGCTCCTTCCGCCACCATTCGTCATAGCCGTTGGTGCTTTCCCAGTCCAGCGGAACGGACTGCGGATCTTCACCGTC
>CACZOP010000020.1 GCA_902782845.1 Oscillospiraceae bacterium
CACAGCATGGCGGCGCACATGAAGTGCGAGCCCTCGGTGACCGTGGCCTTTGTGCTGGACGATTATCTGGAGCGGGCCGAGGAACTGGCGGACCATCACGTCCACTATGCCTTCACCGGGCATCTGCATATCCCCGATACCGCGCAGGTGGTGAACGACAACGGCGAGACCCTCACCGACGTGCAGACCTGCGCCCTCACCGCCTTCCCCAACCAATACAGGGAAAACACCTTCACCGTGTATGCCGACGGTTCCTCCGATCTGTTCTCCGACGAGGTGGATTTTGACGCCGCAGCGCCCTTTGTATATGAAGGAAAAACCTACGCAAAGGGCGGTTTTTCCCAAGAAGGCTTCGGGCTCTGCTTCGGCGGTCCGCTGGATGATAACGGCGGCGTTGCCAGCCTCACGGGCTTCGTGCGGGGGCTTTACGCCAACTATGCCGCCACGATCCTGGAAGAGATCACCGCCGCGGGCGGGCTGCTTGCGTATCTGAAAACCATGAATATCGACCTCAAAGCCATCATCGGCGGCTTCCTGAACCCCTATATCGGAGAAGGTGTGAAGGTGGGCGGCAAAACTGTGCTGTCGGTGGATAATATCATGTGGTTTTTAGAGGATCTTGCCGGGCAGATCGACGCGCTGATCGAAGATCCCGACGCGCTCTGGAACGCCATTGAGCCTGTGATCCGCAAGCTTGCCAACCTGAAAATGAGCGATAAGAGTGTGGATCCCGCGGTGCGCGAGGCCATCGGGATCGGCGGCGGCAGAAACTACGGCACGCTGGAAGACCTGGTGTTCTCTGTGGTGTATTACTGGTGCACCGGCAACGAGCCCGCCATGGGGACCGACGCGCTGATCGCGGACGCGGTGCGCCGCCTGCGGGAGCCCATCACCGAAACCTCCGGCTTCTCTTTGTCCTCGCAGCTGATCGACCTCCTCTATAACGATCTCGTGAACGGCGTGCTGCTCTCCCGCCTCCACGTGCGCCTGAACACGCTGTTCGGCGCAACAAGCATTGGCAAGGCCTTCGGCGAGCAGATCAACAGCTTTGTAAAGCGTTTCCTTCACGGCGATACTTCCTATCTGAACCTTATCAATACGTTCTTCTCGCTGGGGGCGCTGGATTACACCAGCCTGTACGACGTGCTGGACCGCCTGTTGCTGCAGCGGTACTGGAACACCGCCCGGGATGAAGCCCTCAACGCCACAGTGGCGGATTTCCTGCTGGATTTCTCCACCGACGACCATCCGCAGCCGGCGGGAGACTACGGCGTTGCCTATACCGCCGATTTGCAGATCCCGGAGGCCACCAAAGAGAATTTCCGCATCCCCACCATGATCACGGTGACCCCGGGCGAAACGCCGGACGCCGCGAACGTGAGCTGGTATACCAAATACTCCGTTGCCGAAAGCGATATTGAACTCAGCGGTATCGGCGAAAACGGCGCCGAGACGCCCTTCCCGGGCGCGGTGACGACGTCGGAAGAAACCGTGCTGCGGCATTATCCGGGCATCGACCTCGGGATCGCGGGCTTTTTGGGGCTGACCTTCCGCATGGTGCGCCACACGGCAAAGATCACCGGCATGGAGGCCGGCGGCCGATACAGCTTCCGCGTGGGCAGCGAACGCCGCGGCTGGTGGAGCGCCCCGGGCGTGATCGAAGCGCCGGACGGCTCAAACGACGTGACCCTGCTGCATTTTTCCGACCCCGAAAGCAACAACGAAAACCAGTATGCGGGCGCGTGGGCGAACACCGTGAAGCAGGCCTATGCCCTTTATCCGGAGGCAAACTTCGCGGCGGTCACCGGCAACCTGACCCCCGCCGGGATGCACGTGCACCAGTGGCAGTGGCTGCTGGATACGGCGAGCGACTCACTTACCAAAACTTATCTGCTTCCCGCCGCCGGAACCGCCGAGGCGAAGGACGATACGCTGCGCAGCCATTTCGTGCTGCCGAATGTGGCGGACGTTTCGCCGGAGACTGGCCCCGCCTATTCCTTTGATTACAACAACGTCCATGTGGCGGTGCTGAACACCAACGACGCAAACGACGACGGCACCCTCTCCGATGCGCAGATCTCATGGCTGGAGCAGGATCTGAACGCCTCCTCCGCCCGGTGGAAGCTCGTGATGATGAACGCCGCCGCCTATGCCAACTCCACCCAATACAGCGATAAAAAGGTCACAGCCCTGCGCAAACAGCTTTCCGCCCTCTTACCGGGGCTCGGTGTGGACCTTGTGCTGCAGGGGCGCGACTGCGTGTATACCCGCACCACGCCGCTGGCGAACAACCGCCGGGCGCTATCCGCCGTCACCTACCTGCGTTACGGCGCGGACGGCGCGAAGTATAAAACCTTCGTCCAGCCCAAAGGCGCGGTCTGGGCGGAGATCGGCTCCGCGGGCGTGGAACGCGGCGCCGCCGTGCCGAACGGCACCTTCAACCTCGATTATCCCCTTGCCGACCGGGCGCTGAACCCCGAAACGCCCATGTTCTCCGCCATCCGCGTCCGCGACGGCGTGCTCTATTTCGACGCCTACACCGTCAATGGCGATACCGTGGAAAAAGTAGATAGCTTCGCCATCCGGAAGGATACGTCGCAGGGCGAGGAGCTCCCGCTCAAAGAGTGGCCCGCGCCGGATCTCTCCTTCGGCTTCCCGGCCACCGGCGTCACCAAGTTCTTCAACCTGATCTACCGCATCTTCAAGGCGCTGAATAACGTCATGAAGGTCTTTGCCTTCGGCAGCGTCACCCCGCCGAAAATCGACCTGCCCGACCGCATCTGCTGACCGGAAAACACAAAACCAACGCCCGACGGAGC
>CACZOP010000021.1 GCA_902782845.1 Oscillospiraceae bacterium
ACACACTGACCGCAGAAGCCGAAGCAATGCACTCGATTTCTCGTTTGATATGCCAAGAATGAGCAGAAACAACGATTTCAAAAAAAAGAAGCGAGGGATCTGTTTTCCGCCCTGTATGGGCTTTATATGCTGATCGAGGTACACGCATAGCACACGCAATAGTTTATAACGCCTCCATTCGGGGCTTTTTTCTTCTGCGGCGTAATCATGCGGAGATATTAAAAGGTGTTTTTTGTGACAAATTTTGAGCAATAATGCCCAAAACGCCAAAACACACAAAAAAAGAAACACCGCAAACCGTTGATATACAATGGTTTACAGTGTTTTAAAAGGTGGTGGAGGCAGCGAGATTCGAACTCGAGACCTTTCGCACGTCAAGCGAACGCTCTAACCAGCTGAGCTATGCCTCCGAAATATTGACTATATTTTAGCCGATAAACGCCGGTTTGTCAAGCCCATAATAAAAAATAATCGTTTACCGGAGAAAAAATCTGTGTTCCTCCGGCTGCGGCGTTGCTTGGCTTTGTCCTTTTTGAAAAAAAAACGGGGGAGCCGCAGCGGTTCCCCCGTTGTATCGCATCGGTCGGATTTCTGTCAGTCGCTGATCTCGATTCCGCGCTCTTTGCGTTTCTCGCCGAGCTGCTCGTTCACGGTGCGCTTTTTCTCGCCGATAAAATCATAGAAAAACAGCGGCACGGCAGTGAGCAGGAGGCTGAGGCCGGGCACCAGCGTAACCAGCGCGAACATGGCGTTGTGCTGTGCGGGCTGCAGGCTCTGGGCGGCGGCCAGCACGGCGTTGCCGCTGGCGTTCAGGCTGTTCACGTCGAGATGGATGATCTCATACATCAGGATGATGGCGACGGTGGCAAAGGCGTTGCCCAGCTTGTTTACAAAACTCTGGCAGGCGGAGCCGAGGCCGTTGTCCCGATAGCCGGTTTGCCATTCCATGTAGTCAAGACAGTCGAAGACCATGATGCCGGATACCACGTTGATCACGCCGAGCGGGATCGCCATGATCAGGAAGAAAGGCATGCAGATGAAGAGGTTGTGGGTGGCGATGCCGATGATGAACGCCAGCACGCCCGCGCCGAAGCCGCCGAGGCAGGAGCCGATCATCAGGGTGCGGTATTCAAATTTTTCGTAGAGCGCGGGTAAAATCAGCATGGCGCCGAACATGCCGACGGCGGTGCAGATCTGGATCACCGTCTGCACGGTGGACATGTTTTTGTTGAGCTGCTCCATGGTGGCTGTCATGGGATCGATACCGATGTAGAAGCCCGCGTAGCGCGCCACGTGGGGCGCCGCTGCCTGCAGCATATAGCGGCCGAAGCTCAGAATACCGGCCAGCACCACCATCATTAGCGGCTTGCATTTAAAGATGCGCGAAAGAGTGGAGGGCTCGTTGGGATCTTTGCGGGCGGCGTTCGGCACGGCGATACGCTCTTTGGATTTGAAGGAGCTCATGATGAACAGCGGAATGCCGATCACCGTCATGACCACCGCCATGATAAAGTATTTGATGTCGTTGAAATCGCTGCGTTTAGCAAGCGCGGTGAACCCGAGGATGATCGGCAGCGCCACGGTAAAGGCGGAACCCACGCCCCCCCAGGTGCGGCCGTAGGATACGATCTTCGCCCGTTCCTTCTGGTTGGGGGTCATCAGGTTCGGCAGGCTCCAGAAGGGCACGTCGCCGGCGGTGTAGATCATGCCCCACAGCACGTAAACAACGGCAACCACAACCAGCACGCCGACGGGAGAAACCATGGAATCCGGCGTTTTGCCCGGGATTTTCTGCGAGAGATCAAATCCGAACAGGTTTTTGGTGAACATCAGAATGGTAAAGAGCGCAATGGGCAGCGCCGTGATCACCGGATAGGGCTTTAAGCGGCCCCATTTTGTGGTGTGACGGTCCACGATCATGCCCATCATGGGATCGTTCACGGCGTCCCACACCCGGGCCAGCAGCATCAGCATGGTCACAAACATGGGCGCCAGCGCCAACACGTTCATATAAAAGTCGGTGATGTAGCTACTCATGCAGCTGTAGATGAGTCCCTGCCCCAGCGCCGCCACGGCGTAGGTGACGGTTTCACTTTTCGGAACGTATTTTTTCTCTGTCATAACGCACCTTCTTCATCATCATTCATGTTTATTCTTTATCATTATAAATGATTTCCGTTTGTTTGACAAGTCCCAATTTGGCAAAATATCACAAAAAAGCGCAGGGTCGCCCGCAGGGAATCGGTTGCTGCCCGTATCCGCCGCTTTCAGATAAAAGAAAAAAACGGATTCTCCTTTCCGATTTCAAAAAAAGACTTGCAAAATCAGGAGAGATATAGTAAAATACCACTGTATAAATACAAGCCAAAAAGGAAAGGATGATAATCTATGGTATCAGCCGGCGATTTCAGAAACGGCGTCACCTTTGAGATGGACGGACAGGTCTGGTCCATCATTGAATTCCAGCACGTGAAGCCCGGCAAGGGCGCGGCCTTTGTACGCACCAAGCTGCGCAACGTGATCCAGGGCGGCGTGGTGGAAAAGACCTTCAGCCCCACCGACAAATTCCCCACCGCTTACATCGAGCGCAAGGAGATGGAATACTCCTACAACGACGGCGATCTGTATAACTTTATGGATCCCGAAACCTACGAGATGGTCCCCATCGGCAAAGACGAGCTGCCCGACAACTTCAAGTTCGTGAAAGAGCAGATGGTCTGCCGCATTCTCTCTTACAAAGGCAAGGTCTTCGGCGTGGAGCCCCCCAACTTTGTGAATCTGGTGGTGACGAAAACCGAGCCCGGCTTTGCCGGCAACACCGCCACCAACACCCTGAAGCCCGCGACGCTGGAAACCGGCGCGGAAGTAAGAGTGCCGCTGTTCATCAACGAGGGCGAGGAGATCCAGATCGACACCCGCACGGGCGAATATCTGGGCCGCGCCTGATCACACGGAACCTGCCGCGGCTGAAGCTGCTTCAGCCGCGATTTTTTCGCAGAACCAACAAGGAGGATACTGCTATGACGATTACCGAAAGAGTCGCTTATTTAAAAGGGCTTGCCGAGGGCATGAAGCTGGACAAAGAGAGCAACGAAGGAAAGCTCTTTGACGCCGTGATCGAAACGCTGGACGATATCGCTCTGGAACTTACCGACGTGACCGAGCGTCTGGACGTGCTGGACGAGGATCTTGCCGACGTGGAAGACGTGATCTACGATTTTGACGACGATGACGACGATTTCTCGGATTTTTACGGCTTCGACGACGAGGACGACGAGGATGACGGCGTGTATGAGTTCGAGTGCCCCCATTGCCATGAGACCGTCTTTTTCGACGAGAGCGTCTTTGACGACGATGACGATTTCGAGCTGGAGTGCCCTGCCTGCGGCGCGAAGCTGGACGCTGTTTTTGAAGATGACGACGAAACGGATGAAGCCGACGGGGACGATAAGGAATAATCCCGCAGATCTTCGGAATATACGACGTAAAACAGAAAACCCCGGAGCCGAACGGCTTCGAGGTTTTTTTGCCTTATATAAAGCTTCTTCGCAGGACGGAGGCGGGTTGGCTGTTTTCGTGAAACAAAAAAGATTGCGACGCCCGCCGATCGTTCCTTCGGGTCAGGCGTGTGTGAATCCGAAAGCGCCCGCCGCGATACTGCGCACGCGCTTTCGTTCCTGTTCGCCGAAAAAGGGACCTAGGTTTGAAGGACGCGTCGGGTTATTCTTTCGTCTGTGTTTCCACGCGCACCTTTTTTCCGTCGCTCACCGCGGTCACGGTCCCGTATTTGGTTTCGTAAACCTTTACGTTGCTTTCCGTTAGCAGGTTCAGGGTTTTGTCCTCCGCCGGATCCTTTTCGGAATCGCAGATCACGGCGCAGGCAGGCGAGGTCGCTGTCAACAGGTTTTTGAGCTCCTTGTGGTATTTGCCGTGGTGGGGCAGCTTTATCAGCTCGCAATGCTTCGCGTTCCCGGCGGAGAGCCATTCGTTCAGGCGGGCGTTTTCCGCATCCCCGGCAAAAAGCAGACGGTTGTTCCCGTGGGTTACCGTTGCGATCAGCGAAAGATCGTTGTCCGCGTCGTCGGTTGTGCCGGCGATGTCGTAGCTTGCCGGCGGATCCACCGAGACTTGCGCGTCTCCCAGGGAGAAGGTCTGCGGTTCCGTCAGCGCCTCGGGCGTGATCCCGGCCGTTTCCATGGCGGAAACAAAGCGCCGGTATTCGTCGCTGCTCCCTGTGTAGGCGGGAACGATGACGCGCTTCACTGTGACGCCGGCGAGGAGCGCGGCCGCGCCGCCCACGTGATCCTTGTCGAAATGCGTGATGAGCAGTGTGTTTACGGCGGTCACGTTTTGCTGCTGCAGATGATCCAGCAGCTTGTCGCCGTCGTCCGTTTCTCCGGCGTCGATGATCAGTGTTTCCCCGCCGCAGGTCAGCACGATGGCGTCCGCTTTCTCCACAGATAAAAACGTGACGGTCAGGGATGGAAGGGAAGCGCCGCCGCAGCCGGGCAGCAGAAGCAGGAGAGAAAACAGGGCTGCGAGCAGCAGGCTGATTTGTTTTTTGTTACGCATGGTCGGAACTCCTTGCAAACGGCTTTTGCAGTGTTTTGACGATATTTTCGGCAGGCTGTGCGAAAACTTGCGGAAAAACCCGCCGTGCGCTACGGACACAGCGGGTGCAGGGGACGGTTGTGTTTTATTCCGGAAGCTGCCAGATCCTCACGTAGTCGATGGTGTAATCGCCGGACTGATCCTTGGCCCTGGTTATTTCATCATCCTTGCAGCTGGGCTGGCAGAGCGAAACACGCACATTTTCCGGCACCTGGCTGGTGCCGCTGCCGTAGTTGATGCGGAAGCACTCCACCCCGTTGATATACCAGATGTAATAGTCGTCCGTCCACAATACGCCGTAGGTGTTATATTCCTCCACGGGATTGTTTGACCGCCATTGGCCGAAATTGATGCCGTCGATCTCAGCGTCGTCGTCCGTGCCGTTGCACCATAACGCGGGCGTGATCCCCACCGGATAGTCCAGCTTTTCGGGAGCGTCGGCAAAGCTTTCGTAAACGTCGATCTCGCAGCCGCCCACGCCGCCTTTTGAAACGTCGGGATCGTATACGCCGTCGCACGTGAGCCAGAACGCGCTCCACAGGTCGCGGCGGGAGGTGTTGTTGAACACCTTGCAGCGGATCTCGTAGTAGCCCTTGCAATAAGGCCGGATCATGCAGATATCCGCCGCGCGCCAGGCGTTGTCGCGGTAATCCGCGCGCAGGATCATGTTGCCGTCGTTGAACCGGATCTGCTGCATTTCGCCGGCGACCAGCTGCCACACGTCGGTATCCAGTTCGTCGCCGTTAAATTCGTCTTCGAAAACCAGTTCGTAGCCGGTGAGGTCCAGCGCCGGCCCCCGCGGCGTGCGGGGCGTATCCAGAAACGCGGCGGAAAAGCATTCAACCACCGCCAGAAAGGTGGCTGCGATTTTGGTGAAGGGGAGTTTGAAGGTAAGCAGCTGCCGCAGCAGCGACAGGCCTTCGGTGAACGCGGCCCGCTGGCGGAAAGCAAAATGAAAAGCGGTAAAGATCTGATCCAACATAAAAAAATCTTCCTTTCGTTCTGTTAAATTGATTATAGCACCGGCAAAAAACAATGTCAAACGGGGATTATTCATAAATCGTCAACGGATCGGAACCGTCCGGGGCGATCCGGACGAGCCGGTTGATATGATACAGGTCGGGATCTTTTTTCACATAAACGAGCTGATCGTCCATGTACCAGCATTGCGTAATATAGGTTTCGTTCGTCAGAAGTTCCGTTGTTCCGTCGGACAGATGATAAACGTAACGTCTGTAATCATCGTCCATGTTGGTGTAACAGAGGGTGTCTTTATACAGGTTGAAACAGCCCGTATCGCAGTCTGTAATGACGTCTTCCCGGTTATTTCCGTTCAGGTCGCATCTCCGGATCATGTT
The DNA here is from genome assembly GCA_902782845.1 of Oscillospiraceae bacterium. Lineage (GTDB taxonomy): Bacteria > Bacillota > Clostridia > Oscillospirales > Acutalibacteraceae > RUG806. The sequence continues at coordinate 5,970 of CACZOP010000021.1, forward strand.
TTTCTGTTCGTCTTCGGAGTCGATCTCCCCGTTGGAACCGTCCATTTTTACAAGGGCATTGTAGTAGATATACTTCCCGTCGCAGATATACTGGTAGGTGACGCAATCCGTAATCTGCCGGTCGTTTTTGCCGTCGGGATCGCAGCGGTGGAGCGTGGAACCGTCGTGATCGTCCTGAAACAGAATACTGTCGCCCACAAAATAAGGATAATACACGGGCTTGTCCAGAATGACTGTGGGATTGC
>CACZOP010000022.1 GCA_902782845.1 Oscillospiraceae bacterium
CCCTTCTACCGAGATCGAAATCAGCCGCATATTATACTTCTGCGAAAGATTCGTCACCGTCAGCGCGGTATCCTCCCCGCTCCAATATCCCTGCGGCGAATGATCCAGCGTTGCGAAAACGGAATAATTCAGGCTGGAGCTGTACCTGAACTGCGGATACTCGGCAAAGGAGGTAACGTCCAGCCGTTCGCTGGAAAAGAACAGCTTCTTGCAAAGCTCCCTGCAATACGCGTCCTTCCACGTGTTCCCGTGGAACATGCCGTTGACGATCCAGGTTTGATCGGGAAGATACCCGCAGGAAACGTCGATGCACATATCCGGGGAAAGATGGTTGTGCGATGCATCCGTACAAACGGCGCGCGACTGCGGATAGCCGTCGCTGAACCGGCTGCCGTAGGGCGCGGCCGCCGCGCCGGTGGAAGAGGATACCGGGACCACGAAATCAGACTGCACCTGCATTCCTGTCAGACTGGGCATGCCGGCGCCCGCAACGATATAGATATTCATGCCTTCGTTGATACACGCCGAAAACGTTTCGGTGATATGCGAAAGGATCTCATAATGGAACGTATCGCTTTTTGCGATCAGATCGGCGCTTTGAACAGGATCGAGCTGCTGCTGTTTCAGCTCTTCGTAATACGGCAGCGGAATGAAATCCCAGATGCTTCCCCAATAGCCCAGAATGCGTTTTACGTAACGGTGCATCAGGATATTGCATACGTCGTCGAGGATACCGAACTGATTGGCGCGTACCAGCCAGTTCACGTCTTCTTCGAGCAATTCGCTGTTTTCGATATAATAAAACAGCGTTTCTTCATCAAGCGCCGCGGACTCGCTCATCAGATCGTACGCCGGAGCGACGCCGCCGATGGCGGGAACGATCATAAGAAGATTGTTGATCACGTTTTTCTGCAATCCGTACAGCGCGAGATATGCGGCAACGGTCTGCCCGCCGTGGCTGACAGCAATGATATTCACCTTTTCGGCGCCGGTGTAATCGAGCACGTCGTCGATATACTGATCGAGCGTTGCGGCGCAGTCCACAGCGGAACGTCTGAAATCCTGCTGATAGGCAAACAGATGATCGTATCCGTTCGAGCCGTACTGCTTCGCGATATCCTTCATAATCTCGTATTCATGGATATGCTCCCCGTTCTCATGGGAACGGAGATACGAGAACTGCGTATGCGCCGGATCCTGATCATAGGTCACAACGTCGTAAACGCTCGTGCCGTCGGGATTCATTGCCAGCTTGCCCACGTAGTTGATCATCTCCTGCCCCAACAGATCGCTGAGATAATCCGGACGCCGCAGCGCAAGCTCCCCGATCCCCCTGCCGAACTGCGCGATCTCCGAAAGCACGGTATCCATAATGGCGTCTTTGTCCAATCCCCACAGCTGCTCGCCGTCAAGATAAAGATCCGAGGACGAATACCCGGGAACGATGATCGTGGGGTAATCGCGTACGTCCGCCCTCTGCGCCGCCCCCGCCGGCGCAAGAACCGTAAAAACAAGCGTGATACTTAACATAAAAGACAGCAGTTTTTTCATTTCGAATCTCCCTTTTTTTCAAAATAAAAATAACACATACTATAATATAGCAATTTTTAGATAAAATCAACCGTTTTTGAATAATAATTCACAATTTCCGTTTGTGTTGCATTATTTCATCCGCAGCGCCGTCGCATACGGTCTTGCGGCAACAGAAAAAAGGGATCTTATCAGCGCATCAAACAATAAAAAACATTCCCGGGAACGGCGGTATTACGCGATTCCCGGGAATTCTTATTATGAGGGAAAGATATATCTGTTACCGGTCGGATCACTCGTATTCCACCAGTATCGCCTCGTGGCGGCATTTCACCGCGCAGGCGCCGCATTGCGTGCATTTGCTCTGGTCGATTTCGAAGGGCTTGCCGCGTTCGCCGAAGGGCGCTTTTTCGGGGCAGATATGGGCGCAGACGGTGCAGCCGATACACTTTTCCGGATTGATCGTCAACTTTCTGATCCACCGGTGATCGGCACAGGGAGAAACGGCGTTGTTGGGACAGATGATTTCACAGTGGCCGCAGCCCACGCATTTCTCTTTGGGGATATCATATTTCGTCGGATCATCCTTCAGCTGTGCGGGCACGTTGAATAAACATACCCAGGCGCAGGCGCCGCAGCCCACGCATTTTTCTCTGTTGATCGTAAACGCCATCGCTCAACCTCCCGAAGCCGGGCTCAGCAGCCATATTTCGTCGCCGTCGCTCAGCTTACGCCCTTTTTTAGCGCAGGGCTCGCCGTTGATATACACCACCGCATCCTTGAACTGCAGGCCGGAATCCATAGGCCGGTCGCCGAGCTTCTCGTTCAGAGCGGAAAAAACGTCTTTCAGCTTCTGCGCGCCGATCTCCAATTCCGCCGTATGCGTATCCACGCGGAACACGCCGAAGAGCTTCACCTTTACCTGCGCCATTACCGATACGCCTCCTTTACCGCAGCGTCGTAAACGCTTCTGTCAATCTTGATCCCCAGCGTCTTCAGCCGGTGCCAGGTGGGGATCCCGTCCTTCCAGCCCCGGGCGCGGTTATACACCTTTTTCATCTTGTAAAGCGGCACCTTTGTGCGCGGATCGTTCGGATCCTGCGGCTCGTCGGTCAGGCGCTTCGGCAGTTGGTCCGCATCCGCCTTCTGCCCGAGGATCACGTTCGCAATGCGCTCGGCGTTGTAGCCGTAGGCGCCCCATGTGAGCATGCTCGCCATGGTGGATTTGATCCCCGTGGCGTATTTAATGGCGTAGGATTCCGGCAGCAGCGGGATATTGATCTTTGCAACCTTGGTGAAGTGGCTCAGCAGATTCACCACCGGCCCCACGTAGGGGAACGCCGCCAGAATGATTTTCGTCACGGGCCAGTTGGGTTTGTCGATCAAGAAGCCCGGCAGCACGGCATAGCTGGTAAACAGACATTCGCCGCCGGCCGATACCGCTTCCATCAGATTCTGGAACATGATGGCAAGGGCGGCTTTGCCGTGGTGGGTCAATGAATCCACGTCCAGCCCGAGGCCTTCCACCACAACCATATATCCCGCGTTCAGATGACAGCCGCCGCGGTTGGCTGTGGCATAGCCGAGACCGTGTCCCACCGCATGGCGGGGCGTATAGGCGGCCAGCTCCATTCCCTTTGCGTTGATGGCGTATTCCTTGCCGCCGAACTGCTCGCTCATATAACGGGAACCGTTGGCAAGGATGTCGCCGTCCCCTTCCCGGTAGGCGATCTTATGGAAAATCTCTTCGATATTGTCCGTTTTGCCGAATTCCAATCCGAAATCCCGCACGCCCTTTTCTTTGAGCTCCATAGCAAACGCCACGGTGCCTGCGGCGGAAATACTGTCCATCCCCAGTTCATCCAGCACGTAGTTCCAGCGGATGATTTTTTCGATATCGTCGTTGAGGATGTTCGCGCCGAGCAGCCCCAGGATCTCAAGCTCCGGCCCTTTTACCACCTTATCGTCCACTTTCACCATGCGCGCGCAGCGGATGGCGCAGGTGGTACACGCGGCGTTGGACACCAGATGATGCTCCGCCAGTTCCTCGCCGGAAATTTTTTCAAAGCCGTCGAACCGACCGGCGCTGAAATTCTTGGTGGCCAATATTTTGTGCGCCTGCATGGGAGCGATGAGGCCCGCCGTGCCGAGCTTGGGCAGCTGGCGGCCCGTCAACGGATGGGTCTGCAGCGTGTGCACCCATTTCCGGTTGATCTCCCGCAGCTTTTCTCTGTCGCGAACCGTGGGCAGCGCAGTACCGAAAGCGGTCACGGCCTTCAGTTTTTTATCGCCGAACACCGCGCCCACGCCGCCGCGGCCTGCGGTGCGCTCATTGGAAAACACGCAGGCGTAAAGCACTTTATGCTCTCCGGCGGGGCCGATCACCAGCTTGCCGGTGCGTTTGGGCAGCTTCTCCTGCGTTTCGGTTGTGGTCAATCCCCAAAGCCCGGAAGCATCCGAAAACACCACGTCGTCGTGCTGGATGCTCACCGTAACCGGCGTTTCGCTTCTGCCGGTAAAGATCACAGCGTCATAACCCGCACGCTTGAGCCAGAGCCCGAAGTCGCCGCCGCAGTTGGAGGACGTGATGATCCCCGTCAGCGGAGAAATGGTGGAAATGTTAAAACGGGAGGAATTGGGACAGCCGCAACCGGTGAGCGGCCCTGTGGTCACCACCAGCCAGTTATCCTCGTCAAACGCCTTCATTCCGGGCTTTATGTGGTGCAGCAGGATATCCGCCGCCATCACCTTGCCGCCGAGAGTACGCTTTCTGTCTTCATCGGTCCACGGAAAAAGCGTGTGCGTGCGCTTGGTAAGATCCACAAACAGCACCTGCCCCATGTAGCCGTCGTAATGCTCCATAGACGTTCACTCCTTTATCGTTTTTGAGTATCGGGAAATGGGAAGCAACGTGATCGTCCCATTGTCGAATATATGCAATTTCCCGGCGGATTCCGTATCGCCGAGGAGATACCGGATCCCCAGGTGCGCCTCCAGCGCGCCGATCACGCCCACGGTACTGCTGACGGAGCGGGTCTTCCGGTTTTCCGCGGTCAGCTGCCCGGCCGCGGTCAGATCCGGCGTTTTTCCGGGAAGATACAGATAAACCGTCCCGAAAAAACCGTTGACGCCGCCGTTCACCAGAGGCAGCCTGTTCTGCGCGCAAAAAGACTGTACCGCCGCCCGCGCGGCGTTGTTATCCACGGCAAGAAATATAATATCGGCATCTCCGGCGAACGAGAGGTCGTCCTGTGATTCAATTCGCCGCGAAACCGCTTCGATCTGTGTGCCGCGCGCCGTCGCTTCAAGCCTTTTTTTTGCAAGAAACACCTTCTCGCGCCCGAAATCCGCCGCCGTGTATAAAAACTGGCGATTGAGGTTCGATTCGCTCACCGTATCACAGTCGCACAGCAGCAGAGTTCCGATCCCGGCGCAGGCCAGGTGGGTGGCGATATTGCAGCCCAAGCCTCCGCAGCCAATCACAGCCGCTTTCCTGTCGCCGATATCAAAGCCCTGCAGCGCCATTCTGTCGATCATCGGTTATTCCTTTCCGCAGGAAATCGTCCGCCCCGAGAGCGTTTCCACCGCATGATCCAGCACGGGCAGCACCACCGCCAGCGATTCCCGCACGGCTTTGGGGCTGCCGGGGAGATTGACGATCAGCGTTTGCCCGCGGATGCCCGCCGCGGCGCGGGAAAGCATGGCGCGGGGCGTGATCTTCAGGCTTTCGGCCCGGATGGCCTCCGGGATCCCCGGAACCTCCTTTTCGATCACCGCACGCGTCGCCTCCGGGGTCACGTCCCGCGGGGCGCACCCCGTGCCGCCGGTGGTAAACACCACGTCGCTTTTCTGCGCGTCGCAAAGCTCGGTCAGCACAGCCTCGATCTGCGCCCGCTCGTCGGGTACGCAGCGGCAGCAGACGACCTCGGCGGATTTTCCCATGAGCTCCGCGATCAGGGGGCCGCTTTTGTCTTCCGTTTCGCCTTTGGAACATCTGTCGCTGACCGTCAGCACCGAGACACGCATACTATCACCCGTTTACATTTTCTTTATTTTAATTATATCACGCCCGTTATTTATTTTCAATAGATAATTTGAAGCTTTACAAACAGGAAAAAATATGATAATATGAAACTGCTTTTTAATTCATTTCCGATCCGGCGTTTCTAAACGAAAGCATGAAGCGCCGGACGTGACCGAAATATCACCGGCGCACAGCCGACGGTCAAAGGGGCATTCGGGAAACCGCATTCCCTTCCGTGTTTGAAAAGGAGTATGAATTATGAAAAAGCTGCTTGCACTGCTTCTGACTCTGGCAATGGTCCTGTCCTTTGCCGCCTGCGGCGCGGGGAACAAAGAAGACGCCGAAACCACCGCGGCGGACGATACCGCCGAAACCGTTGAGGCCGCTCCTGTGGAAGCCCCCGAAAACCCCGTGATCCGCCTTGCCACCACCACCTCCGTGAACGATTCCGGACTGCTCCCCTATCTGCTGCCCACCTTTGAAGCCGAAACCGGCTACAAAGTAGAGGTCGCCTCCGCCGGCACCGGCGCCGCCATCGGCTACGCGAAATCCGGCGACGCCGATCTGCTGCTGGTACACTCCAAAAAGCAGGAGGAAGCCTTTATCGAAGAGGGCTACGCTTCCACCGAGCGTCTTTCGTTCATGTATAACTACTTCGTGATCGTGGGTCCCGCCGACGATCCCGCCGGTATCAAAGATCTTGAAACCGCCGCCGACTGCTTCAAGGCGATCGCCGACAAACAGGCGCCCTTTGCCTCCCGCGGCGATGAATCCGGAACCAACAACAAAGAGATCTCCATTTGGGAGAGCGCCGAAATCGATCCCGCCGGCGAGAGCTGGTATTCCTCCCTCGGCTCCGGCATGGGCGATACGCTCACCAAGGCCAACGAGATGAACGCCTATACTCTTACCGACAAGGCGACCTATCTCTCCATGAAAGACAGCCTTTCCAACCTCGCCATGCTGAAGTCCGAAGCCGACGACATGAAGAACACCTACTCCATGTTGGGCGTGAATCCCGAGGCGGAAGCCTTTGCCGACGCCGAGGTGACCATCAACACCGAAGGCGCGCAGGCGCTCATCGACTGGATGCTTTCGGATGAAGCCGCCGAACTGATCGCCGAATACGGCGTTGAGGAATACGGCGAGCAGCTGTTCTTCCTGATCGAAGAATAATCGCTCCGATGCTATGCCGCTGCGGCAGTTTCTGTTTGCAGCGGCTTTTTTGAAACATGGATTACGTGAAAGAAGCCGTCGCCCTGATTCTCAGCGGCGACAGGGAGCTTGTGCAGATCATCGGCACAACGCTCACAATGTCGGTCTTTTCCACAGGGATATCCGCGCTGCTGGGTATCCCTTTGGGTGTTATAATCGGAAAAAACAGCTTCCGCGGCAAAAGCTTTCTGCTGCAGTTCACAAACACGCTTATGGGGCTGCCGCCGGTTCTGGCAGGCCTCATCGTTTTTATGCTTTTCCGCGCCATCGGCCCCTTCGGGAAACTGCAGCTCATGTTCAGTCTCCCCATCATGGTGATCGCCCAGGTGCTGCTGATCACCCCGGTGGTCACGGGGCTGAGCGCCGCCGCCGCGGAGGAACGGTCGATCCTGCTGCGGGAAACCGCCGCGGGGCTGGGTATTCCCCGTGCGAAGCAGACCCTTTTGCTTTTACGGGAATGCGCGGGACAGTTCATCAGCATCATTCTGATGGGCTTCGGACGTTCCATTGCCGAAGTGGGCGCCGTTTCACTGGTGGGCGGCAACATCCAGTTCAAGACGCGGGTCATGACCACCGCCATACTGTTGGAAACGAACAAGGGGAACTTTACAAAGGCGCTGGCGCTCGGGATCGTGTTGATGCTGCTGGCGCTGCTGGTCAACGTTCCCGCTTATTCGCTGCAGAAAAAACTCAAATGATACAGATATCAAACCTACAAAAGACCTTCTCGTCGGAATTCACGCTCGAAATCGACGGGATCACAATAGAAGACGGCGACCGCGTAGCGCTGATCGGCCTCAACGGTTCCGGGAAATCAACGCTGCTGCGTCTGCTGGCGGGGCAGCTGACGCCGGACGGGGGAACGATCGCCTGCGACACGCCGAAAGAAAAAACCGGTTATCAGCCCCAATCGCCCTATCTTTTCCGCGGAACGGCGGAATATAACGTCCGCCTTGCGCCCCGCGCGCCGAAGGACGTTTATCCGGTTTTAAGAGCCTGCGAACTGGAACCGCTCGCGAACAAGAAAATGTCCGCGCTTTCTGGCGGCGAACGGCAGCGGGTGTTTCTGGCGCGGATGCTGGCGGGTGATTACGACCTGCTGCTGCTGGACGAGCCGCTGAGCGCCGCCGACCTGCAAACCGGCGCGGCGCTTTCGAAAACGCTGCGCGACCACTGCGAAAAAACGAACAAAACGCTGCTGTTCTCCACCCATCTGCCGCGGCAGGCGTTCGATATCGCCAACAAGATCCTGCTTCTCGACAAAGGCAAAGCGGTGGAATTCGGCAGCGTGGCGCAGATGAAAACACCCGGAAGCGATTTCGGGAGAGCGTTTTTCGCGCTTTGGAACGTATAAAGGAGGGCAAAGAATGCTGCACGTAATCGGTCTGCAGGAAGCGATCAAGCTCTCAGCGAACATGGCGCGCCGTATTGAACGGACCGAAACGCCGCCGCCGGAAGCGCTGTCCGGCAGAGTCACTGCGGAGGCTATCGTCTGCCAGGAAAACGTACCAGGGTTTCGCAGGTCTACCATGGACGGATACGCAGTGATCGCCGCGGATACCTTCGGCGCAGGCGAAGCGAACCCAGTGGATCTGTCTGTCGTCGGCGAGGCGGTGATGGGCGAAGAAACCACCCTGACGATCTGTTCCGGGACCTGCGTGAAGATCCTCACCGGCGGTATGCTGCCGGCCGGGGCGGACGCGGTGATCCCGGTGGAATACACCGATCTGGATTTTGACACCTGCCTTGTTTACCGGGCAGTCAGCCCCAAAGAAAACGTGACGCAGATCGGCGACGACATGCGTAAAAACGATCTGATCTTCCCTGCCGGCGCCCGCCTGACCCCCGCCGCGATCGGGGCGCTTGCAGCCGCGGGGATCGGACAGGTCGCCGTGGTCGGCGCTCCGAACGTGGGAATTCTCTCCACGGGCAACGAGCTTGTTCCGGCGAATCAGCCGGCCGCGCCCGGCAAGGTGCGGGACGTCAACGCCGCTCTCCTTGCCGCCATGTGCCGCGGCTGCGGGTGCAGGCCCCGGTTTTACGGCATAATCCCCGACGACGAACCGACGCTCACAAAAACACTGCTGCAGGCGGCGGAAGAAAACGACCTTGTTCTGCTCTCCGGCGGTTCCTCCGCGGGGGAAAAGGATCTCACGGCAAAAATCATCGGCAGGCTGGGCGAGGTGCTTGCCCACGGGATCGCCATGAAACCCGGAAAACCCACGGTGATCGGCAAAATCGGCAAAACGCCCGTATTCGGTTTGCCGGGGCATCCCGCCGCCTGTTATTTTGTAACGGAAACTGTGGTAAAGCCCTGCATAGAGACCCTTTCCGGCGCGGCGCTGCCCGGAATACAGACGACGGCTGTGCTCAGCGAGAACGTCTCCTCCAACCACGGGCGGGAGGAATTCGTCTGCGTCCGGCTGCACAACGGCACGGCGGAGCCGATCTACGGAAAATCCGGGGTCATTTCTCTCCTCAGCGCGGCCGACGG
>CACZOP010000023.1 GCA_902782845.1 Oscillospiraceae bacterium
GGAAGAGAACCCGCCGGACTGCTGTGAAGACTGGGCGGGCTGATTGGTGACAACGGGTTCGTCGTCCCCGCCGCCGAACAATCCCGAGATTCCCGCGCCGCCGCCTCCGAGCAGCAGAATAATCAGCACGACGATCAGCGGCAGGCGGGCTCTGCCGCCGCCGGAACGCTCGCCTCCGCCGCCGGATCCGCCGCTTCGGCGTCCTTCATAGGCGTCCGCCTTGCCCACCGGCCCTGTGCCGAGACCCGCGCCGTGGGTCTGCACGCTTTTTCCCATGCCCCCGCCGGAACGCTGCCGGCCCACGGGCCTGTTTCCTGTGCCGTTTGCCATATACATATCCTCCCATGCAGATCTGATTTCTATATATCATACCAAAAATATCAACAAAAAGCAATCTTCAAAACGATTGTAAAACGATTGTCCGGTATAATGGGATATCCGCACGCGCATCGTTATTGCGCGGAAAAAGGGTCGTCGAGCGCGAACAGCCTGGTTTCGTTGGCCCGCATGGGGATCTGCAGCAGCGGGGAAACGCCGCGCAGCCCGTTTTCGGCAAGGAGCTCACGGTAGGCGTGAACACCCTTCAGCCGGACGGTTTTTACGCCCGCTTCCGCGGCGTGCAGCGCAAGGTAGTTTTCGTTAATATACAAAAGATCGTCCGACCGGCAATAGATATGCACACCGGCAGCTTCACAGAACTCCCGCAGCGCCGCCGGGGAATACCGCAAACGGGCTTCCGAAAGGGCGATATGCGGCACGCCGCGCGTTTCGCAGAGCATCAGCGCCCGCCGCATGGGTTCCGTTTGGCAGTCGCTGAAAAACAAAACCGCTTTATATTTTGAGAAAACCGCCTCAAAATCAAAAACGTCGAACAGATCATACGGCGCGCCGAGGAACCCCAGATCAACACGCTGTTGATACGCGGCGGCGCGCAGAGGGCAATCCGTGAAATACCGATAGGCGCTTTCGTCCGCGAATACCGCAAATTCGGCAACGCTCTTCCGGTTCGGTTTGTTGAAAGATCCGGCGAAGACCTCCCGCATCTGTCCGAGTTCCGACAGCAGGACCGGATCGTGATACCAGCCGCCCCACATATCGAACCACCAGAAGCCGTTGCCCTTAACAAGCTGACGGCAGAAGGTTTTGCGGAGCATGTCAAGCGCGGCTTCCCTGCTGCCGGGCCCCTGCCAGATGGGCGAAACATACCGTTTGTCGGGGTCGTATTCCGGCGCCGCTTCGCACAGCAGGCGGGTGAGATGGGTACGCACGTCGCACTCCTGCATACAGAGCTTGCCGTGGAAGCGCACGGAATCGGCGGGATACATCTCCGTCCAGTCGGCCGCGGGCGCTCTCGTCCCCACGTAGGAATTCGGGGAACAGATAAAATCCACGTGTTCGCAGCAGAGCAGCGTTTTCAGCGCGTGGGTCCCCCAGAGCGGCGACGCCACCTCCAGCGAATAGCCGTAGAACGTGCCCACGGCAAGACGCCCGCCGGTTTCTTCTTTGGCGACCGCGCACAGATCGCAGATCAGCTCCGCCACCGCGCGGCCGGCAAATTCCAGATACAGAGAAAGGTTTTCGTCGTTATGATACGGCCCCGCGCCGCAAAGCGGCGAAAGATCGGGCAAACCGGAAAAAGCGCCGTCCGGCCGGTTTTTCTTTAAAAATGCGTTATAGGCGGCTTCCGCGTTTTTGCAGTGCCCGCCGTTCAGATCAAAATGGAACCATTCCTCGGTGTTGCCCCCGGCCAGCTGATACCCGGCGATATGCCCCGCATAGTCGCTGCCGCCGATATGCCGGATCACCGCCCGGAGCATCCCCGCCGCCGTTTCGCGATACCGCGCGGCATACAGCAGCTCCCGCTTCCCCGTGCCGTCAACACAGTCGGGATGCGCTTCGATCCACCACAGCGGCATGGAAAGATTGAGCCGCGGAAAAATATAAGCGTCCGGGCAGACCGAAAGGATCCGGCGCACGGACGCATCGAGGGCGGTATAATCAGGGGCGTTTTCATCATCGAAGATCCCGCTGTGAAAGGGCTTGCCTTCCACGGCGCTGTTGATCCACCGGCCCGCAAAAAGCACGGGCACGGAAAACAGCCGGTAGCCTGCTTCGGCAAAAGCGGCATAGTCGTTATGCGACTCCAGATAAGTCATATACGCCGCCGCGGGAAACGGCGCGCCGTTGACAAACAGCGCGGGCACGCCGCCGCAGTCGCCGACATACGATTGGATTTTCTGCGTTTTTTCGCAAATCATTGTTTTCTCTCAATCATAAAGGATACGGATCAGGTTTTTCTCCTTCGTCAAAATCCGGGCGGCGGCACATAGCCGCGGCAAACGGAAAGCGAATCCGGCGCGACCTCGCAGGGCAGAAACAGGATCTCCACGCCCGCCTTCTTCGCGGCTGCAAACGCCGCTGCAAACGCCGGATCCGTCGCGGCGTTGGGGCGCACCTCAAAAACGCCCTCCGTCTGGATCACAAAAGCCAGCGCCGTGCAAAAACCGGCTTCTCCGGCGCGGATCAGCTCTTCGATATGCTTCACGCCGCGTTCGGTGGGCGCGTCGGGGAAATATCCCACGCCGTCCTTTTCCAGCGTACAGCCCTTGACCTCCATCAGAAACGCCTGCTTTCCGCGCTCCATATAAAAGTCGATGCGGGATCCCCCGCGGCGGTACTCCGGCACAATGCGGTCGAAGCCCCGTGTTTCCAGCCATTCGCGAACCGCGGCGTTCGGCGCCTGTGAATCCACGTTGAATATTGCGCCCCCGGATTTCCGCACAGCCACCAGATCGTAGGCTGTTTTTCTTCCCGGCGTGCCCGGCGCCGTCAGCCATACCTCCGCCCCGGGCAGCAGCAGCTCCCGGCAGCGGCCGGTGTTTTTTATGTGCGCGGCACCGGTTTTGCCGCCGATCTCCACACGGGCAATAAAACGGTTCGGCCGCTCCAGAAACACCGCCGGTGTAATATTGTCATACGTCATGGGTCTTGTTCTTTCTGTTCCTCCGCTGTCTGCAGCGGCTGCTCACGGCTTTGTAAAAGAAAACGTCCGGATAAACTGCCGGATCTCCGCGCCGTCTTCCAGGTAGCGCAGCAGGATCTCCGCGCAGGCGCGGCTGTCGCTGGACGCCTTGTGGTGGTCCAGCTCGATGCCGTAGTGGCAGCAAAGTACGTTCAGGTTGTGGCGCATATCCGGCAGCAGCCGCCTGCCCATCTGCACCGTGCAGAGATAGCGCACATACCGCTTCCACTCCACGTCGTAGTCCCGCAGGCATTTTTTCAGCACGCCCAGATCGAACACCGCGTTGTGGGCTACCGGCAGGCCGGATTCCAGCAGGGTGGCGATCTGCGGCCAGAGCGCCGGAAAAGCAGGCGCGCCCCGCACGGTTTCGGCGCTGATACCGGTGAGCTGCGTATTGAACGCATCGAACGGCGCTTCCGGATCCACAAGCGATGAAAACTCTTCCTTGATGATCCCGTCTTCGATCACCGTAATGCCGATGGCGCTGATCCGGTCGTTGCGCCGGTTGGGCGTTTCCACGTCGAAAGCCACAAATCGAGACATCCGCCCCTCTCCTTTCCCGTTGTCTGATCGTTTCAGCCTGTTGTTCCGTGCGTCTGACGATATGATCCCGCAGACCCGGCTCCGGCGCCGTAAACCAGACGCCGGAGCCGCTCATACGCGCGGTCAGGTTCTCAGATCGTCATACGCGCATCATTTTTTTGTCGGATGATTTATTTTTTCTTCCACTGCGAAGCGTCTTCCAGGCCAACGGCCGCCCGCAGGATCAGGCGGGCGTCCCCGGCGGTGACTTCGCCGTCAGAATCCACGTCGCAGGCCAGGAACGCGGCGCTGCCCTCGGGATACGTTTCCAGCCCCACGGCACGGCGCAGCGCAAGGCGCGCGTCGGCGGCTGAGATATCCCCGCTGAAATCCACGTCGCCCGGCGTATAATCGGGCGTTTTGTTCTTTTCTGTAAGCTGCAGCGTGACCCACGGATCGGCGGTGGAGACCGTCACCGCCGCTTCGGCCGCCGCGAAATCGGCGTTTCCGGCGAACTTCACCGTGTAGCTGCCCGCGGGCAGGCCTTCAAACCGATAGCCGCCGTCCGCAGACACTTTCGCCGTTTTGCTCACATTGTTCCCGCTGAGGGTCAGGGTAAGCCCGGCGGGGCTTAGTTTCCCGTCGCTCACCGCGTTGCCGCAGAGATTGAAGCTGAGGGTCTCGGCAACGGTAACGACTGCGGAAGCCGCGGCGCTGTTCTGGTAACCGGGGCAAACGGCAACCGCCTTTACCGTCATATTCTTCTCGGCGCCGATGGGGCCGGTATAGAGCGTGCTTTTCTCGGTGGGCGTTTCACCGTTTACGGTGTAATAGATCTTCGCGTTTTCCGGCGCGCCCTTGGGAAGGGTAACGGTCAGCGGGCTGCCGAACGCCAGGGTCTGCTTTGCCCCGCCCGCGATCACGGGAGCCGGGAGCGCGCTCTGCGACGATACAACGCCGCTTTCAACCGCGTCCGCCGCCATAGCCGTGCCGGCATAGCTCTTTACGCGCTTCTTCACGCACAGCAGCACCGTATCGCCCGCTTTGAGGGCGGTCTTCGTTTTGATGCGCACTGTGCGGGTGTAGGTTTTTACGTTTTTGCCATCGATGTTGGCGGGCGTGTGCCCCTGCTCCACCGCCTGCACGCCGGCGATCGCAATGGCGCCTCCGGCGTTTGAAAGCGCGTAGTTCGCAGCGTTCAATACGGAATCCGCGCCGCCTGCGGAATCAACCATATATTTGCTGAATTCCACGATGATCCCTTCTTCGGTGCAGCGCACGCTTTTCACAGTGGGCGCCGAGGGATCCACCAGCGGGATATTCACGTCCAGCTGCACCGGCAGCACCGGCAGAAGGTTGGTAACCGGAAGTCCGTCGGCATTCACGCCGGAAACACGCGCTTTCGCGGCAAGATCCGCGTTGGAGCTGCCCGTCATTTTGCCGCTTCGGGCGGTGACGAACCAGAGCCCTTCCGGCACGAACCACTGGTATCTGCCGTCCTCGCCGGTCGTCTGCGTGGTTTCAACGGGCGATTTTTCCGTTACGTCCGCTGCGGGGATTACCCTTTTTACCTGTTTTATATCCGGTTCTTTCACAGGTTTGCCGTTGGCGTCCACGCCGTACCAGAGGGTAACGAGCGCGTTTTCAAC
>CACZOP010000024.1 GCA_902782845.1 Oscillospiraceae bacterium
GCAATGAAGCTGAAAAACCAACTCTGTTTCCCCTTATATGCCGCGGCGCGGAACGTGACGAGTTTATACACACCGCTGCTCAGCCCTCTGGGGTTGACCTACACGCAGTACCTTGTGTTTCTGGTGCTGTGGGAGCAGGACGGGATCACCGTTGGAACCATCGGTGAAAAGCTGATGCTGGATAACGGTACGCTCTCTCCCCTGCTGAAAAAGCTCCAGCAGGCGGGATATATCGAGCGGCGGCGCAACGAAGAAGACGAGCGCGTGGTGGTGATCACTCTCACCGAAAAAGGCAGAGACCTGCAGGAGCAGGCGAAGGATGTGCCGCTGCAAGCGGCGGGCTGCATCGATCTGCCGCCCGAAAAGGCGCATACGCTTTACGCGCTGCTCTACGAATTACTCAACAGTCAAAAACAAAAATAATATACAGGAGGCAATATCAAATGAAAACAGTTTATGATTTTACGGTCCAAGACAGATTGGGCAATGAGGTTTCTCTGTCGGATTACAGCGGCAAGGTGCTGCTGATCGTGAACACCGCCACAGGCTGCGGCTTTACGCCGCACTACGAGCCGCTGGAGGCGATGTATAAGGATCTGAAGGAAAAGGGCTTTGAGATCCTTGATTTCCCCTGCAACCAGTTTGCAAACCAGGCCCCCGGCGACGCGGACGAGATCCATTCTTTCTGCACGCTGAAATTCGGCACGGAGTTTCCTCAGTTTGCCAAGATCGACGTCAACGGCGAAACCGCCGATCCCCTCTTCGCATTTTTAGCCACGGAAAAGCCCTTCGCCGGGTTCGGCAAGGGGCTGAAAAATGCGGCGCTGAACAAGTTCGCGGATATGAACAATAAAAAGTTCGGCGATGAGGCGTATATCAAATGGAATTTCACGAAATTCCTGATCGACCGTGAAGGTAAGGTCCTCGCCCGCTTTGAGCCCACAACGGACATGAAAGAGGTCAGGAAAGCAGTGGAAGCGATCCTGTAATCAGCGGAGGAAGTATAAAAAATGAAATACGCCGTAAGATATTACACGAAAACGGGAAATACGAAACGGCTGGCGGAGGCCGTTGCTCAAGCGCTGGGCGTGGAGGCGCTGCCCATCAGCGAGCCCGTCGCAGAACCGGTGGATCTTTTGTTCCTCGGCAATTCCTATTACGCTTTCAGCATCGATCCCGAGGTCAGAAGCTTTGTGCGGTCGCTCGATAAAACCAAGGTGGGCAAGATCGTCAATTTCGGCTCCGCCGCCATGCTGAATTCCACCTATAAAAAGGTAAAGGCGGAAGCGGACAAAATCGGTGTGCCGATGGAGCCGAGAGAGTTCCACTGCCGGGGCGAATTCAAGGGCGTGCACAAGGGAAAACCGGACGCGGAAGATCTGAAAGCCGCCGCGGTTTTCGCAAAATCCTTTCTTGATTAATAAAGGAGAATCGGATATGAAAATCACACTGAATCCAAACAAAGAGGTCGTTGACACTGTGAAGGAGGGGCTGAAACAGACCGGCGGTTACTGCCCCTGCCGCAGAGAGCGCACGGAAGACAACAAATGTATGTGCCGGGAATTCCGTGAGCAGATCGCGGATGAGAGCTTTGAGGGTTACTGCCACTGCATGCTCTATTACAAAGAAAAATAAACCATTCCATCCGTTAAAACAGAAAGAAAATGGACGATCGATTCAACATTCAGAAATATATGTCCCGGGGTGTGGCAAAGGTCATCGCCGCATCGCTCGTTGCAACGGCAACAAACAGAAAAGAGGCTGCGTTTATGCGCGCCTTCGCAAGATCCGCTTTCATCGCCTCGAAAAAACGCGCCGCGGCGGAAAAAGCCGGCGAGCATATCCCTCCCTTTCTGATCGCCAGCATCACGGGCCGGTGTAATCTGCACTGCGCGGGCTGCTATTCCCGTGCAAATCACGCCTGCGGCGACAGAGAACCGGAGCAGCTTTTACGCGCGGAGGAGTGGGACCGCATTTTTTCCGAGGCGGAAACGCTGGGGATCAGCTATATCCTGCTGGCAGGAGGCGAACCGATGCTGCGGTCCGACGTGCTCGAGGCCGCGGCATACCATCCCGGCATCCTGTTCCCGATCTTTACCAACGGCACCTGCCTGAACGACCGACATCTAAGGCTTCTGGAGGAACACCGGAACCTGCTTCCCGTTATCAGCATTGAAGGCGGCCGTGAAGCGACCGACGCCAGACGCGGCGCGGGGGTATACGATAAAATCACCGAAGCGATGCTGCGGCTCCGGTCGGGAGGCATGATTTTCGGCGCGTCGGTGACAGTAACAAAAGAGAACCTGCGGGAGGTGTATTCGGAAGCGTTCTGCGACGGGCTGTATAAAAAAGGCTGCCGCGCGATTATTTTCGTGGAATACGTTCCCGCCGACGGCGAAAGCGAATATCTGGCGCCCGGCGAAGCGGAACAGTTATGGATGCAGCGGCAGATCCGTACGCTGCGGCGAAAGAACCGCCGGATGGTGTTCATCGCATTCCCCGGAGATGAAAAAAGCTCCGACGGCTGCGTAGCGGCGGGACGCGGCTTTTTCCACATCAATGCCCACGGCGGCGCGGAGCCCTGCCCGTTCTCGCCTTATTCCGACTGCAGCGTCCGGGATTCCTCCATCCGGGAGGCGCTGCGCTCCCCTCTCTTCTACGCGCTGAACGCGGAAGGGCTTTTGCGGGACGAGCATATCGGCGGCTGCACGCTTTACGCCAACCGGGAGCGGGTGGAACAGCTGCTGAAGAAACCATTACAACGATCTGAAGACTGAAGGGGATCACAGACTATGAATCAAACTGATATGAAAACCCTGTTGAAAGCGCAGCAGGGAGAGCTGGACGCCGTGCTGATGTATAACGCCCTCGCGGATACGGTCAAGGATAAAAACGACGCCGAAACTTTCCGCCGTCTTGCCGCGGAGGAAGGGCGTCACGCCTCGGTGTTCAAAAATCTCACCAATCAAACGCTGAAACCGAA
>CACZOP010000025.1 GCA_902782845.1 Oscillospiraceae bacterium
AAAAAAGAAAGGGAACGCCACATGGATATTTTTTCGGAATACGCGCCCTTTGTGCAGGATTTTATTTATCGCAACGGCTGGGAAAACCTGCGCGCCATTCAGGTGGCGGCGGGGGACGCGATTTTTCATTCGGACGAAAACGTGCTGCTGACGGCTTCCACGGCCTCCGGCAAAACCGAGGCGGCGTTTTTCCCGATCTTATCCTTATTCTATAACGACATGCCGACAAGCGTGGGGGCGCTTTATATCGGCCCCCTCAAGGCGCTGATCAACGACCAGTTCCAGCGCCTGAACGATTTGTGCCTGGAGGCGGATATCCCTGTGTGGCACTGGCACGGCGACGTTTCGCAAAGCCACAAGAACCGGCTGCTCAAGCGCCCCTCGGGGATTTTGCAGATCACGCCGGAATCGCTGGAGGCGCTGCTCCTGCATAAGCACGCCGCCCTTTCTTCGCTGTTCGGCGACCTGCGCTTTATCGTGATCGACGAGATCCATTCCCTGATGCGGGCGGACCGGGGCGGGCAGACCCTGTGCCTCGTGCAGCGGCTCGCAAAGGCTGCGGGGGTGAATCCTCGGCGGATCGGGCTTTCGGCCACCATCGGCGACCCGGAGGCCGCGGGCAGATTTCTGGCCGCAGGCACCGGCAGGGGCACTATCATTCCGAAAATCGAGGCGAAGGGGACGCTCTGGCGCCTGTCCATGGAGCATTTTTACGTGCGGGACACGCAGGCGGCGGAGGGGAAGCAGAATCTGCCCGCCGCCCTTCCCGTGCTGTCGGAGGCAACCGACGCGGCGCCGGCGCACGCGGACCCCGGGATCGGCTATATTTTTGAGCATACAAGAGGGAAAAAGTGCCTTGTGTTCGTGAATTCCCGGGAGGAATGCGAGGCCGTGACCACTACGCTTCGCAGCTATTGCGAAGCAAGGCGCGAGCCGGACCGTTTCCTGATCCACCACGGCAATCTCTCCGCCTCCTACCGCGAAACGGCGGAGGAAAAGATGAAGGACGAGGAGGATTACCGGACCACGGTGACCACCGCCACGCTGGAGCTCGGCATCGACGTGGGGCGGCTGGAGCGGGCGTTCCAGATCGACGCGCCCTATACGGTGTCTTCGTTCCTGCAGCGGATGGGGCGCACGGGAAGGCGGGAGCTGCCGCCCGAAATGTGGTTCGTGATGCGGGAGGATATGCCGGAGCCCCGGGCGCTGCTGCCTGCCACCGTGCCGTGGAAGCTGTTGCAGGGGATCGCGCTGGTGCAGCTCTACCGGGAGGAGCGCTGGGTGGAACCGCCAAAACTCGACCGGCTGCCCTTCAGCCTTTTATACCATCAGACCATGGCGACCCTGGCTTCCTGCGGGGAGCTGACCCCTGCAGCCCTGGCTTCCAGGGTGCTGAGCCTCACGTTTTTTCACCGGATCGGCACGGAGGATTACAAAACGCTTCTGCGGCACCTGATCTCGATCGACCACATCCAGAAAACCGAGACCGGCGGCCTGATCGTGGGGCTGGCAGGCGAGCGGGTGGTGAATTCCTTTAAGTTTTACGCGGTATTTCAGGAGGATGAGGAATACACGGTCCGCTGCGGCAGCGAGGAGCTGGGCACCGTGGTCAAGCCCCCGCCCGCCGGGGAAAAGATCGCCATTGCCGGCCACGTGTGGCTGGTGGACGAAGTGGACCGGAAAAAACATCTGGTGTTCTGCGAGAAGGTAAAGGGCAAGGTGCCCGCTTATTTCGGCGAGTGCGCCGGGGATATCAACACCCGGATTTTAGAGCGGATGCGGCAGGTGCTGCAAGAGGACGCCGTGTATCCCTATCTGATGAAAAACGCGGTGGCGCGCCTGCTCTCCGCCCGCAAAAGCGCCGCCTCGGCGGGGGTCGCAGATAAGCCGCTCATCCATCTGGGCGGCAGCTGCTGGTGCCTGTTCCCGTGGCTCG
Organism: Oscillospiraceae bacterium; assembly: GCA_902782845.1. GTDB lineage: Bacteria > Bacillota > Clostridia > Oscillospirales > Acutalibacteraceae > RUG806. The sequence continues at coordinate 1,937 of CACZOP010000025.1, forward strand.
GGACCTACGCGTTTTTCGCGCTGGAGCGGTTTCTGAAGCTGCGCTGCGGCGAGCGGCTGGGGATCAAAAATCTGGATTCCTTCCGCCCCTATTATATCCAGTTCAACATGAAGGCGGACGAAAAAACGTTTTTCCGCGTGTTGAAAGAAGAGGCCGCCGTGGAATTCGATCCCATGGAGCTGGTGTATCCCGGCGAAGTGCCGGAGTTTGAAAAATACGACTGTTATGTGCCGGACGAGCTGATCCGCAAGGGCTTTGCCTACGGGATCCTCGACGTAAAGGGCATGAAGACGAGGGTCTTCGGCTGGGCGGAAGCCTTCGGTCCGGCTGAGGGGAGGAACGATCTATGAACATACTGTCGCCTGCGCAGGTGCGCGCCGCGGAGAACGCCGCCAACGCCGCCGGGACCTCTTATGAAGAAATGATGGAAACCGCGGGCAGAGGCTGCGCGGAGATCCTGCTGGAACGGTACGGGGACTGCCGTTCGTTCGTGATCCTTGCCGGAAAAGGGAAAAACGGCGGCGACGGTTACGTCTGCGCGCGGGTTCTCTCAAACGCTGGGAAGGCCGTGACCGTGATCCGTGTATTTTGCGAACCGGGCGATCCGCTTTCGGAACGGATGCGGCAAAGGCTGCCCGCCGCCGTGGAAACGCTTGTGTTTCAGGATGCGCACGATTTGTGCGCCGAACGGATCGCAGGCGCGGCGGTGATCGTGGACGCGATTTTCGGCATCGGCTTCCGCGGGCGGTTCCCGGGGAGCGTAAAAGCTGCGGTCGCCCTTGCCGACAAAGCGAAGGCGAAGAGGGCGGCGATCGACCTGCCGAGCGGCCTCGGGGAAGCTTCGGAAGAAGATACGCCGTTCAGAGCGGAGCTCACCGTGTCGATGTACTGCCTGAAAAACGAGCACGTTTTCGCGCCCTACAGGGCATTCTGCGGCGAGACCGCGGTGGTTCCCATCGGCATCCCGGAATGGACGGACCCCGTCCCCGGGGCCCTCACGAAAAAAGAAGCGGCGGCGCTGCTGCCCCCGCGCCCCTATAACGCCAACAAGGGCACCTTCGGCAACACGCTGATCTTCGGCGGCTGCAGAGCCATGCCGGGCGCCGGGATCCTTGCGGCGGGCGGCGCCTTAAAAAGCGGCGCGGGGCTTGTAACGGTCGCCCTGCCGGAAGAAAACCTCCCCATTGCCGCCTGTGCCGTGCCGGAATGTGTTTTTCTGCCGCTGGGAACGGACGCCGAGGGCTTCCTGAAGACGGAAAACAGCGCGGTTTTTGAAAAAAACAAACATAAATACACTGCCGTCGTGCTGGGGAACGGCATGGGGCAGACCGAAGAAACCCGGGCGCTGGCAGCGGACGTGCTGAAAATGAGCGTTTGCCCGGTGGTGCTGGACGCGGACGGCATAAACGCCGCGGCGGCGCATATAGATGTATTGAAGGAAGCGGCGTCGCCGGTGCTTCTGACCCCCCATCCCGGGGAAATGAGCCGCCTGACGGGGCTTTCGGCGGGCGAGATCAACGCGGACCGGGAAAACGTCGCTGCGGCGTTCGCAAAAAAGCACGGCGTGTTCGTGCTGCTGAAGGGCGAAACCACGGTGATCGCTTCGCCGGACGGCCGGGTGTATCTGAACCCCACCGGCTCCACCGCCCTTGCAAGGGGCGGCAGCGGCGACGTGCTGGCGGGCGTGATCGGCGCCCTGCTCTCACAGGGGACGGCGCCGTTTGAGGCGCTTTGCCTCGGCGCTTACGTCCACGGACTGGCCGGAGAGCTGTCGGAGAAAGAAAACACCGCCTACGGCGCGACCACCGCCGAGAACCTGCGCCATCTGCCGCCTGCCTTCAAAACCATTTTGGAAAGCAAGTGAGAGACTTTGCGAAAACGCATTGCCGTGTGCGCCCTTGTTTTGCTTCTGCCGGTGCTTCTGCTTTCCGGCTGCCGGAAAACCCCGCCGTGGCGCTTTGAGCCGCAGCGGGAGGGAAGCCGGGAATTTGCGCTGAAAACGGCGCATTTCTCCTGTGAGGGTACGGTGGAGGTGACGGGCTGCGGGCTGTGCAAGGTCACGTTTTCTTCGCCCGGGAGCCTGACCTTCGTTACCATGACGGAGAATCAGAACGAGCTGACCGTCGCCGTGGCGGCGCATACCGATACGCTGGATCTGGAGACCCTGCCGGACAACGCGCTTATAAAGCTCCTGTTCCGCTCCCTGCAGACTTTTTTATACCGCAACCTGGCGTTCGAAAAAGGGGAGACGGATACGGTGACCGCCGCTGCGGAGGTGCTTGGGTATCCGATGACCGGGGTCTATTCCGCGGACGGCGCGCTGAAAACCCTGCGCTGCGCCGAGATGAAACTGACAGTGACGTTCACATAACGGAAAAAGAGCGGCTTGAGAGGTTCCTCAGGTCGCTCGTTCGTTTATTCCGGTCCCGGCTTCCGACGCGGTCAGCGGTCAGCGGTCAGCCGTCAGCGGTCAGCGGTCAGCCGTCAGCGGTCAGCCGTCAGCCGTCAGCGGTCAGCCGTCAGCGGTCAGAGGCAATGCGGAAGGATGGAACTGCGCTGCAATCGTATTTCCACCCCTCTCAGTCGCTTTGCGACAGCTCTCCCGGAGGGAGAGCCAAGGGGTACGGCGGGCAATCTTCCCCCCGGCGGATCCTGCCTCTCACGCCGGGAGAGGTGTCACCGTTGAAACGGTGACGGAGAGGGCGAAACGGAAGATATCAAACGGGTGTTGGATTGGTGACAAAAATAACAAAAAATTTCAACTCTATTCTTATTTTTATTTTTTTGTTTTTTTATTAAAGAGTAGAAAAAAAACGTCATTTTTGTCACCAGTGC
>CACZOP010000026.1 GCA_902782845.1 Oscillospiraceae bacterium
CCCACGGAACCGTGAGCGGCGGATAAGCATAAACTGATTATCTCTTGGAGAACTGCGGAGCGCGACGGGCGCCTTTGAGACCGTATTTCTTTCTTTCTTTCATTCTGGGGTCTCTGGTAAGGAAGCCGGCTTTTTTCAGCATGGGGCGAAGATTCTCGTCATACTGGAGGAGCGCACGGGAAAGGCCGTGACGGATGGCGCCTGCCTGACCGGTCACGCCGCCGCCCTGCACTTTGCAGATGACGTCGAACTTCTCGGTGGTTTCGGTGAGGTTCAGGGGCTGACGCACGATCAGCTTTAAGGTATCAAGTCCAAAGTAATCGTCGATCTCTCTGTCGTTGATCACGATTTTGCCGGTGCCGGGATACACGCGAACGCGGGCCACGGATTTCTTTCTTCTGCCGGTGCCGTAGAAATAAGGATTGCCTTCGTACATTTTATTCTTCCTCCCTCACTCAGATTTCTTTCGCCACAGGCTTCTGGGCGGCGTGCTTGTGCTCAGGACCCGCATAGACGTGCAGGCGGTTGAAGGCGGCTCTGCCAAGGGTGTTGGCGGGGAGCATGCCCTTCACGGCCTTTTCGATGACGAAAACGGGCTTGTTCTTGAGCAGGTTACCGTATTTCACGGATTTGAGATGGCCGATGTAGCCGGTGTGATGATAATACATTTTGTTTTCGGCTTTCTTGCCGGTGAGGACCACCTTGCTCGCGTTCACGATCACAACGTGATCGCCGCAGTCCACGTGGGGAGTGAAGGTGACCTTGTGCTTACCGCGCAGGAGAACGGCGGCTTCGGTGGCGACCTTACCGAGGGTTTTGCCTTCGGCGTCGATCACATACCAGCTGCGTTCCACGGTCTGCGGATTTGCCATGTAGGTTGACATAGTTCTGCCTCCTGAATTTTTCTTTTTTTCAACAGTGCACATGATACCACAGGCAGAAATGAAAGTCAACAGCAATTTTTAAAAAAATCGGATCTTGACTATGTTTTCTTTGATTATCTTCGATTTTCTTTTGATTTCATATGATTATCTCGCGAATGATTTTTCGTTTTTCGTCCGGAATTAAGTTTTTTTGCAGCTGATTGACATTATAATAGGCTTCGTTTATAATAATTATGTTCCGATCGTTACGCCTCTGCGTTTTCGATCGACGTTCTGAGGGAGCTTTTACACATGCCGAAAATTATGATTGTTGCCGCGGACGTGGCGCTGCCGGGAGAAAAAGGGCTTTCCCGCGTTTATTATCTGGCGACCCGTTTTGCTGCGGCGGGATTCGATACGGAGCTGGTCCTGTCGGATTTTCAGCACTGGAAAAAAGATTACCGCACCCCCGGAGAGCAGCGGGCTGCGCAGCTGGCCGCGCCGTTTACGCTGACCTTTCTGCACGGCGGACGGTACCGGAAGAATATCGATCCTTTGCGGATCGCGGGGTACCGGCGGCTGGGCAGGGCGGCGGCGGCTTATCTGGCCGGGGCGCGATTCGACCTGCTCTATTGCCTCGTGCCCGATAACTACGTGGCCGCGCGGGCGACCGACTGCGCGAGGGAAAAGGGCGTTCCCTGCATCGTGGACGTGGAGGATCTCTGGCCCGAGGCGATGCGTATGGTGCTGGACGTGCCTGTGCTCAGCGACGTGCTGTTTTCGGGATTTTCACATTACGCGAAAAAAACTTACCGGAACGCCGCCGCCGTGGTGGGGTCTTCCGATACCTACCGGGACGAACCGCTCGGATACGGTTGTGATATCCCGCTGCGGCAAACGGTTTACGTGGGAACGGATCTGGCCGTTTTTGACGCCGGCGCGGAAGAAAACGCCGCGAAAACCGAAAAGGCGCCGGGAGAGCGCTGGGTGACCTATGCCGGAAGTCTGGGGGCGAGCTACGACCTGCATACGCTGATCGAGGCGGCTGCGCTGCTCAAAAAGCAGGGCGGGGAACCGTTTTCGGTGCTGCTGCTGGGCGACGGACCCGACCGCGCCGCGCTGGAAGCGGCTGCCGAAGAATTGAACGCGCCCGTCCGTTTCTTCGGTTTTGTTCCCTATGAAGAGATGGCGGCCATCCTCTGCAAGAGCGATATCGCGGTGAATTCTCTGGTGAAGAAGGCGGCGCAGAGCATCGTTTCGAAAATCGGGGACTATCTTGCCGCCGGGATCCCCATGGTGAACACCGGGACCGATCCGGAGTTCCGCGCCATGGTGGAAAACGAGGGCTTTGGGGTCAACGTCCCGCCCGAAAACGCCGACGCGCTGGCGGACGCGCTCCGGACGCTCCTGCATGACAAAGCGAAAAGCGAAGAGATGGGGCGGAGGGCCAGAAGCGTGGCCGAAAATCAATTTGACAGAGAAAAAACCTATCGGGCGATCATCGCGCTTGCGCGGCAGGTGCTGGGTATGGACGCCGAAGATGAAAGAAACGCATGAAGCATTACGACTATCTGATCGTGGGCGCCGGGCTCTACGGCGCCGTGTTTGCCCGGGAGGCGCTGGACGCGGGGAAACGCTGCCTTGTGATCGAGCGCCGGGCGCATACCGGCGGCAATGTCTACTGTGAAGAGGTGAACGGCATCCCCGTGCACCGCTACGGCGCGCACATTTTTCACACCCGCCAGAAATTCATCTGGGATTACGTCCGGCGGTATGCGGATTTCCATCCTTTTGTGAATTCTCCGTTGGCGAATTACAAGGGTGAGATCTACAACCTGCCTTTTAATATGAATACCTTTCGCCAGATGTGGGGCGTGACAAAGCCCGGGGAGGCCCGGGCGATCATTGCCGGGCAGCGGAAGGTCGTACACGGAAAGCCGCGGAATCTGGAGGAACAGGCCATTTCCCTGGTGGGGACCGATATCTATGAAAAGCTGGTGAAGGGCTACACCGAAAAGCAGTGGGGGCGGGACTGCGCCTCTCTGCCCGCTTTTATCATCAAGCGCCTGCCGGTGCGCTTTACCTACGACAACAACTATTTCAGCGACCCGTATCAGGGGATCCCGGACGGCGGCTACAACGCGCTGATCGGGCGTTTGCTTTCCGGCGCGGAAGTGCTGCTGCAGACGGATTACAACACCGACCGTGCGTATTTTGACGCGTTGGCGGATAAAACGGTGTATACGGGCACGCTGGATTCCTTCTACGACTACCGCTTCGGGGCGCTGGAATACCGCAGCCTGCGTTTTGAGACCCGCGCGCTGCCCGGAACGGACAATTATCAGGGCGTGGCGGTGATGAATTTTACCGACCGCGAGATCCCTTATACCCGCGTGATCGAGCATAAGCATTTTATGGAGCGCTTCGTGCCCGGCACCGTGATCACCGAAGAATATCCGGAAGCGTGGAGCGTGGGGAAAGAGCCCTATTACCCGGTAAACGACGACAAAAACCAGCTGCTGTATCTGAAATACGCCGAGCTGGCTGTGAAGGAGCCGCGCACGATCTTCGGCGGCCGGCTGGCGGAATACTGCTATTACGATATGGATAAGGTGATCGAATCCGCGCTGCTGCGGACGAAGCATGAATTTGCCCGATAGATTCCGATCCTGCGCTCTCAAAGGAGGTTTTGCATGCCGCTCCTTATCGACGTGATCGTCCCGGTATACAACGGAAAAACGTATATTGCGCCTTTGCTGGAAAACTTCCGTCGGCAGGGGGATTTTTCCGGTTTCCGTCTGCTGTTCGCGGACGACGGCTCCGCGGACGGCACAGAGGAGGAGATCCGGCGGCTGGCGGCGGACTGCCCGTTTGAGGTTTGCGTTTTCCGGCAGGAGAACGCCGGGGTGAGCGCAGCGCGGAACCTCGGGCTTTCGCGGGCGAAGGCGCCTTACGTCTGTTTTTTTGACGCGGACGACAGGGCGACGCCCGATTATATGGCGACGCTGTTATCCGCGGCGCGGAAAGGGGAGGCGGACGCGCTGCTGTTCGGGCAGCAGCGGACCGACGGCATTGCGCCCTTGCCGCCTGCGGGGAACGACTTCGCTCCGGCGGAGGAAGCGAACGAAACGGCGCTGCGGCGTTTTTTTGCCGACCCCACCTGCTTCGGGGCGGTGAATCTGCTGCTGCGGCGGTCTTTTTTGCTTGAAAACGGGCTGCGGTTCGCGGAGGGGTACCCCTATTACGAGGACTATCATTTTTTGATACGGGCGCTGCTGCGGGCGAAAAAGGTATTTTATACGCCTGCGCCGCTCTATGATTATATCCGGCGGGACGTTTCCGCCATGGCAAGGTTTTCGGCGGAGCGGTTGACCTGCTTTTCACTGCTGTCGTCCCTTCTGCCGACGTTGAGAAAAGAATCTCCGCCGCTTGCCGGACCCTATGAAACCGTTTTTTTACCGCACATTTTCTGGTCCGTATTATGGCAGGCAGCGCTTGCCGCACCCGATCCGCGCGCTTTTCTCCGTTTCGCAAAAAAAACCGGGGCGGACGTGTGGCTGTCGCGGCTGCGGGATAATCCCGATAAAACCGCCTCGCTCAGCGGCAGGCTGTTTCTTTTGTCCCCCGTCGCCTTTTTTGCGGCGGCGCGGGCGCTTGGCAAAACACGGTCCCGGGTACGGCGCGCGTCGCGTTCCGATTGGGAACGGCTGCTGCGGGCGGTTCCCGCGGGGCCGGAAAAGATCCTCGTTTATGGCATGAGCCACATGCCGGGGGGGATCGAGTCTTATCTGAAAACGCTGGTGGACAGCCAGCCCGCCGGTACCTTTGATTTCCTTTGTGATTTTCCGGACGTCGCTTACCGGGAGCTTCTGGAAGAAAAAGACTGTGCCGTGCGTTTTATCCCGCCCAAAAGCGGGAATCTCCCGGGGCATCTGCGGGGAACCTATGAGGCGCTGCGGGACCACAGGGAATACAGAACGGTTTATTTTAATATTCTGGACGCCGGCGCGGCGGTTACCGCGCTGGTCCCGTGGGCGATGGGGCGGAAAATCGCGGTCCACAGCCACAGCGGCAGCACAGATAAGCCGCTGCTGCACAAGCTCTGCAAACCGCTGCTTTCGTTGGAGCTGAGAGAGGCCGTCGCCTGCTCAAAGGCCGCCGCCGCGCACATGTTCACAAAACGCCGCGCGGAAAAGGCGCTTCTCGTGCCCAACACGGTGGACGCCGCCCGTTTCCGCTTTGATCCCGCCGTCCGGGAAGAAAAACGCCGGGCGCTGGGGATCGGGCCGGAAGAAACGGCGGTATTGCACGTGGGGCGGCTGTCACCGGAAAAGAATCCGCTTTTCCTTGCCGATATTGCCGCGGCGCTGCAGAGAAAACCCGAACCGTACCGCCTGCTTTCGGTGGGCGACGGCGAGGAGCGGGCCGCGCTGGAACGTCGCGTTTCGGCGCTGGGGGTAGAAGATACACTGCTGCGTCTTGGCGTGCGGACCGATATCCCCGCTCTTTTTTCCGCAGCCGACGTGTTCATTCTGCCCTCGCTCTATGAGGGCTTGCCCGTTGTGGGCGTGGAGGCGCAGGCGGCGGGGCTGCCCTGTCTGCTTTCGGACAGGGTCACGCCGGAAATAAAACTCACCGACTGCGTGTGGTTTTTGTCCCCGGAGGCCGGCGCCGAGGCGTGGGCGGACGCCGTGGAGGCGCACAGAAACGACAAAAGAGCCGATACCGCCGAAGCGCTGCGGCGGGCGGGCTACGACAGCGCGGACGCCGCGCGGACGTTCTGGGAACTTATGCGGAGATTATCGGCGCGGTAACCCCGGATGTTACCGTGCAGACAAACGGAGAATTGTATATGGCAGATCTGATCAAAAAATACGATCCTGTGATCGAAAAAGCGGAATTCGTGTTCCAGCTTCTGTTTTTCATTTATATTTGTCTGGGGTTCAACAATCTCACCATCGGCACGAAGATCATTCCGTTTTTTATGTGGCCCGCTTTCCTGCTTGGCGCGGCGCTGGTCGCGCTGCGGCTGATTGATCTGCGGTCCTTCCGGGGCTTTCCGGGGCTGCTGCCGCTGGCGGGATTATGCGCTGTCTGCGCCGTTTCGATTTTTGTCAACCGGCAATACAGCGTAAAAGAAAACCTCGTTTACCTGATTTTCTGGATCTTTAACTTTTTCCTGCTCTACGCGTCCCCCCGCCGCCGGTCGCCCGGTCTGCTGCAGAAACGGTTCGCGTTTTTCTTTCATCTGTTCTGCGCCGTCGCCTTCGTGCTCACGGTGATCAGCTTCGTGATGCTGGCGGTGGGCTACGCCGGTTATTTTACCGTGAACGGCGAAGAGGTCCGCCGCGGTTTTTTGGGCGGGCGGCTTTTCGGCGCGTATCAGACGCCCAATGCCGGGGCTGTGATCGGCGCGTTGGCGATCGTCGGCGGCATCCATTACGCGAGAGTGTATAAAAACAAATGGTATACCCTCTGGGCGGCGCTGAGCGGCCTGCTGCAATTCGTTTTTTCGGTGTTCGCGGATTCCCGCACCGGCAGGGTCACGCTGGGGGCGGCGCTGGGCGTGTATTTCTTTTTCGTTCTCTACGGAAAACGCAGGGAAGCAGGGGCTGCGGCAAAAGCGTGGAAAACCGCGCTGATCGCCGTTTTCGCCGTTGTGATCGCCGCCGGCGGCTTTTTCCTGCCCAAGGCGGCGGAGCTGAGCTACAACGTCGTTGCCCGGTCGCTGCAGACTGCGGAAACAGGGGAATCCTCCGATCAGAAGGTCTCTGACGAAACGAAAGAGAAGGATGAAGTTCTGATTCTGGGGCGCAAAGAATCGCTGGAAGGGGATTATTCCAACCGCCGCTTTGATTTCTGGAAAAGCGGGTTGGAGATCTTTGCCGCCCGCCCGGTGCTGGGCGTGACCTTCCGGGGATTTCTGCCCTTTGCGGAGGCGTATTTGCCGGAAACTTATCTTGTAAATAATACGTTTAAGCGTATTTCCACGCTGGATAACGACGTGATCAACCTGATGGTGTCCGACGGGGCGCTGGGACTTTTGTTTTTCGTGATTTTCGTGGCAGGCGTGCTCGTCCGGCTGTTCCGTTGGCTGCACGCGCAGAAAAAACAAAACGCTGCGCTGCCGACCGCGCTGCCCATGCTGCTGGCGGTCTGCGCCGGCGCGGCGGCTTCGTCCCTGTTCAGCTCCGGCGTGTTTTATATGCACTGCCAATACAGCTTCCTGTTCTGGCTGGCGCTCGGGATCTGTATGCGGTTTTGTATGTCCGGAACCGAAAAGGAAACGGAAGGAGACGCCGAAGAAACGCCGAAGGAGGAAGCGTCCCATGACTGAACCTGTGCGCAATATCGACCTTGTGATCCCGTGGGTGGACGGAAACGACCCCGCGTGGCAGGCGGAAAAGGCGGCGTACGTTTCTCCCGGCGGGGGAGACGACCGGCCGCTGCGTTACCGCAGCTGGGATACGCTGCCCTATCTGTTCCGGGGAATCGAAAAAAATCTCCCCTGGGTCCGTCGGGTGTTTTTTGTCACCTGGGGGCATCTGCCGCCGTGGCTGAACACAGACTGTGAAAAGCTCACGGTCGTGAACCACCGCGACTTTATTCCCGCCGATTATCTGCCCACCTTTTCCAGCCATACCATCGAACTGAATTTACACCGGATCCCGGCGCTTTCGGAACGATTCATCTACGCCAACGACGATACCTTCTTTCTGCAGACGCTGCCGCCGGAATTCTTTTTCCGGAACGGGCTGCCGGTGGACCGGGCGGTGCAGAACGTGCTGCAGTTTGCCCGCCGGGACGGGATCGACCATATTGTCGCCAACGATTTAACGGTGATCAACGCCCATTTCTCAAAAAAAGAAGTGATAAAAAAAGCGTACGACAAGTGGTATGCGCCGGCGTACGGGATCGGAATGCTCAAAAACATTTATCTGAGATCCTTCACTTATTTTACGGGCTTTGTGGATTATCACCTGCCGAACGCTTACCTGAAATCCACGCTGCGGGAGGTTTGGGCCGCGGAAGGGGCGCTGCTGGACGCGACCTGCCGCCGCAGAGTCCGATCCGCCGCGGACGTGAACCAGTGGCTGTTCCGTTACTGGCAGCTGGCCTCCGGCCGGTTTGTCCCCGGAAAAACCGACCCCGGCGCGTTGTTTGCCATCGGCAGGGACGACGAAAAAATAAAAGACGCGATCCTGTCCGCCGCCTGCCCCATGGTCTGCCTCAGCGACGACGACCCGGATGCGGATTTTGCGGCCGAAAACCGAAAGCTGTGCGGGTGGCTCGAAAAGAGGTTCCCCGAAAAGTCGGGATTTGAGAAGTAAACGGAGCGGATTCGGCCGATTTGTCTTTCATCCCACAAGTACGAAAGGATCATAAAATGAAGTATTATCTTCTGGAGCTATCCCGCAACATCGGCGGACCGATGACCGCCGGGATCAAGGCGCGGGAGGACGTGGAAGCGATCCTCCGGCAGGCGGGCTTTGCCGACTTGCGCCTGCTCTCGTCCCGCTTTGCGCGGACCAACGCGGCAAACAAACTGCTGGCGTCCTTTGAAACGGAGACGCAGTGGAGGCGTATCGTAAAGCAGCTGCAGCCCGGGGACGTGCTTGCGGTGCAGCTCCCTCCGTCGGAGAACACGCTGTTTCTCGGCGCCGCGATCAGAAAGCTCCACAACAAAGGCGTAAGAACCGTGGCCGTGGTGCATGATCTCGAAACGGTGCGCGCCGCGCTGATGAAAAAAGTGCGGGCGTGGAAACGGCGGCTGCGGATCTATCTGGAGGAGACCGTGGCGCTGCGGTATTTTGACCGGATCATCGTGCACAACGAGCACATGCGGGCGCTGATGATCGAACTGGGCTATGCGCCCGGGCGGCTCGTTTCCCTTGGGATCTTTGATTATCTTACCGGAACGCCGTCTGTCCCGCCCGAAAAAGAAGGGGATCCCGACGCCGTGGCCGTGGCGGGGAATCTGCTGCGGGACAAAAGCGGCTACGTCTATGCGCTTTCTGAAATCAAGGGTTGTAATTTCAACCTGTACGGTGTAAACTATAGTGGAGCGGCGGCGGAAAATCTCAGGTATCTGGGAGCGTTCCCTTCAGACACGCTGCCATTGATCCTCAACGGCCGCTTCGGCCTGGTCTGGGACGGCCCCGCGGCGGAAACCTGCGCCGGAGTCTACGGGGAATACCTGAAACTCAACAATCCCCATAAAACCTCTTTATATCTTGCCGCCGGGCTGCCGGTGATCGTGTGGTCTGCGGCGGCGACGGCTGATTTTGTTAAGGAAAACGGCTGCGGGATTACCGTGGATTCCCTATACGATCTGCCGGCCGCGATCAATTCTCTGCCGGACGAAGCCTACGCCGGGATGAAACGCGCCGCAGAGGCGCTGTCGGTCCGGCTGAAAAACGGGGAATTCTTAAAAACCGCGCTGCAAACGTGCGAATGAAATTATGGCGTCACTGAGAAAAAACTATTTTTACAGCCTCGCGGCGCAGCTGCTGCTGATCCTCATGCCCGTCGTGACCACGCCCTATCTTTCGCGGGTACTGGGAGAAACGAATCTGGGCGTGTATAATTATATCCTGTCTGTCGTTAGTTATTTCGTGCTTTTCGGCTGCGTGGGGCTGAATCTCTACGGGCAGCGCGAAACGGCGGCGCGGCAGAACGATCCCGCCGGGCAGTCGGCGGTGTTTTTTGAACTGCTTGTCATCCGCGCCGTTACGCTGGGCCTCAGCTGCGCGATCTATTTTTTCGTTCTTGCGCCGCGCACGGAGTTTCCGTATTATTACCGCCTGATGGGGATCGAGCTGATTGCCGCCTTTTTTGATATCTCCTGGTTTTATCAGGGAAACGAGAATTTTAAGCTCCAGAGCCTGCGCACGGTGTTTGTGCGCCTTCTGAGCATCATCTGCGTTTTCCTCTTCGTGCGGACAAAGGACGATCTGGACCGCTTTATGCTCTGCTACGCGCTGGCGATCCTGCTGGGGAACCTCAGCCTTTGGCTGCCGCTGAAAAAATACCTGACGCGGGTTCCCGGAAAAACGCTGCGGTTCAGACGCCATTTTCTGCCGGTGCTGATCCTGTTCCTGCCGCAGATCGCCACCAATGTGTATACCCAGCTGGATAAAACCATGATCGGCCTGCTCACCGGCCACGATTACGCGCAGGTCACCTACTACAGTCAGGCGGAAAAAATCGTGAAGATCGCCATGACGGTGATCACCGCCGTCGGGAGCATCATGCTTTCCCGTGTGGCGGCGGTGCTGGCGGAAAACGACGAAGCGCGCGCCAGAGACTATATTCAGAAGTCCTTCCGTTTTATGATGCTGCTGGCTTGCCCTATGGCGGTGGGGATCGCGGCGACGGCGGCGGATTTCGTCCCCTGGTTTTTCGGGGAGGGCTACGATCCGGTGATCCCCTGCATGGCGTTGCTTTCGCCCCTGGTACTGCTCATTTCCACCAGCAACATTCTGGGCACGCAGTATCTGCTGCCCGCCCGCCGGATGCGGGACTACACTTTTTCGGTTTTTGCGGGAATGATCGTGAACTGCGGATTTAACGCCCTGCTGATTCCCCGCTGGAAGTCCATCGGCGCGGTGGTCGCCACGCTGATCGCCGAAACCGCGGTGGCTGCGGTGCAGTTTTTCTTTCTGCGCGGTACCTTCAGCCTCCGGTTGTTCGTGCCCGGTTTGCCATACGTGCCTGCCGCGGCTTTGATGGGCGCGGCCGTGTGGGGGCTCTCGCTGCTGCTTCCCGCAAAAATCTACGCCACCGCGCTGGAAGCGGCGCTTGGCGTGGTATTATATTTCGGTTTGCTGCTTTTGTTCCGGGACCGCTTTTTGCTGGAGCAGATCCGCAGCGTTTTGCCGGAAAGAGCGCGACGGTTTTTCGCGCGGTAATCCGGCATCTGATTCAATTTGATTCTTATGAAAACAATAAACCAAAAATCCAAAGGAGCTGTGGTTATGAAAAAACGTATCCCCAAAAAACTGCTTTCCCTGCTGCTTGCGGTTTTGCTGCTGCTGCCCTGTTTTTCCTGTTTTGTCTTCGCGGCGCCGGAAAAGAACGACGACCCCGTGATCTTTATCGCCGGGTTTGCGTCCACCCCCATCGTGGATCCGTCCCGCGGCAAACAGGCGTTCCCGCCCTCCTTTGACGATTTCAGGCCTGTATTGAAGAAATACGCGGGCGACGTTTTGCGCGCGCTGATCCGGAAAAACTACGCCGTACTGGAGGAGCCGCTGACCAACACGCTGCTGACCGCGTTCGACATGATCCGCTGCGACGAAAACGGCGACCCCCTGCTGCCCGCCACCACCACATCCTACGTGTATCCCACCGGGGACGAGTTGCGCGCGAAATACGACCCGGTACAGGGATATACGGCGGAAGACAATATCTATTACAGCTTCGACTGGCGGCTGGATCTGAAAACCCTTGCCGAGGACCTTCATTCGTTCATTGAATACGTTCTGGAAGAGACCGGCGCTCAAAAAGTAAAAGCGATCGGCTCCAGCATGGGCGGCTGTGTGCTTGCCACATATATGGATATGTACGGAACGGAATATCTTTCAAGCGCACTCTTTTTAAGCGCCGCGTTTCAGGGGGCGACCATTGCGGGAGAACCGATGATCCGACCCCTGACGTTTAACAGCGCCAATCTGACCGCCTTTGTTTCTTCCGTTCTCGGGACGGACGTGAAGGCCGAGATCCTGAACACGCTGATCGACAGCCTGTATCAGCTCGGTGTGATGGACCGGTTCGCACTGACGTCCGATCAGGTTGTGGGTATCGTATCCGACGGCGTTTATCAGAACGCGCTCCGGTATATCTTCGGCAGGATCCCCGGCTTCTGGGCGCTGGTGCCTTACGAAATGTATGACGAGGCAAAAACCGCCATGACCAAGGGCATCGTTTCGGATGCGTTTTATGAGAAAATCGATTTTTATCATGAGATCCAGGGGCGTATCCCCGAGATTATCCAATCTGAAATGGATGCCGGCGTGCAGGTCAGCATCGTCTCGAAATACGGCATTCCCGTGATTCCCGCCGTGCAGGCGCAGCAGAACATGACCGATATGGTCGTCGACGTGCGCTATTCCTCCCTCGGCGCCGACTGCGCCCCGGTGAACGCGCCTTTTACCGACCGGAGCGGGGAATACGTTTCCTCCGACGGCTACATTGACGCTTCGACCTGCGCCTTCCCCGAGACCACGTGGTTTTTGAAAAACGTATCGCATACCGCGCATCCGTTCGCTGAGCTGACCTTTTTGAATACGCTGCTCACTGCGGACAGCCAGCCGACCGTTGACGCCTTTGCGGACTATCCGCGCTTTCTGATCCAGACGCCGGACGGAAGGATCGTTCCGCTCACCCCCGAAACGGATCGTACGCTTTTCATTCTGCCTGCCGCTCGGAGAACCGGTTTTGGAGATATGCTGAAGCGACTGTGGGACAATTTTTTCCGGATCCTGAATCTCATCATCCGTCTGGCGGGGCAGAGTATTAAAGGCAATCTGCCTGCTGTTCCGGTCCCCGCCGTTGTGAAACCGTGAATCATGCCGCAATAAACAGGCAAACGATCCGCCGGAAACCGTTGCGTTCCCGGCGGTTTTTTCATATGCCGCCGTTCCTTTTCCGCGCGGCGGAAAAACAGCCGGAACAACGCGGCTGCGGCAGAAGGAAGCCCCGGCGGCGCACAGGCTCCCGCATTGCGCGGGGCTTTGGAAAAAATACACAAAAAATCAGGCGCAAACCATTATTATTTATAAATAAATATTCTTGCAATACTTGCGCGCTCTCTGCTATAATATGAAAGGTTAAAAAGCATCTTCGGCCCTTTGTCCGTTCCGGTTTATACAAGTGTTCGAGCGGGGCAGGGGGTCGCAAACCAAAAAGTCAAAAAAGAAAAAAGACAAAACGGAGGAAACACAATGAGCAAAAAGTTTGTTTATCTGTTCACCGAGGGCAACGCTAACATGCGCGAGCTGTTGGGCGGCAAGGGCGCAAACCTGGCCGAAATGACCAACATCGGCCTGCCGGTGCCCCAGGGCTTCACCATCACCACCGAAGCCTGCACCCAGTATTATGAAGACGGCCGCCAGATCAATGCCGACATCCAGGCGGAGATCATGGAATATATTGCCAAGATGGAAGGCATCACCGGCAAAAAGTTCGGCGACAAAGAGAATCCGCTGCTGGTTTCCGTGCGCTCCGGCGCCCGCGCCTCCATGCCCGGCATGATGGACACCATCCTGAACCTGGGCCTCAACGAGGACGTGGTTGCGGTGCTTGCCGAGAAATCCAACAATCCCCGCTGGGCGTGGGACTGCTATCGCCGCTTCATCCAGATGTATTCCGACGTGGTTATGGAAGTCGGCAAGAAGTATTTTGAAGAGCTCATCGACAAAATGAAGGC
>CACZOP010000027.1 GCA_902782845.1 Oscillospiraceae bacterium
AGGGCTGAGCAGCGGTGTGTATAAACTCGTCACGTTCCGCGCCGCGGCATATAAGGGGAAACAGAGTTGGTTTTTCAGCTTCATTGCTTCGCGGTAATCGTAATCCATGGTTTTTGCCTCCAAAATCATCTGATGCAATTATATTTTATCAAACATAAATGCGTTTGTCAAGACTTTTTTTTCGTGCCAAAAAAATAAAATGCTGCCGACCCGGTCCGGGATCGACAGCAATTTGTATGCGTTATCTCGATATGCTGTCCACAAGCAATGTCCACAGTTTCTTGAAAATAACGAAGATGCGGAGGCTCAGGAACTGCCGCATGCGGCGGGCTGCGACCGCAGCGGGGGAATTATCTCTCTCATATACCGGTTTCTCGGTTCCGTTGTCAATGACGAACGCCTGCGTGAGCGTGATACCGCCCTTGCCCATGATCTGGCAGCGCACATAAAGGAAGTCTTCGGCGCCGTCGATCGTGTCGAGGTCGATCGTATAGCTTGCGGGTTCCGTGCTGTCCGCAACGGCGGCCTTGTCGATCACGTTGCCGTTCGCGACCCATCTGATATCGTCGGCGTTTTTGTATTCGACGGTGATTTTATGCCCGTCGATCTGAATGTTGCTGAACATGGGATAGGGCAGGCCGGAATCTCTCACGTCCATATCCTCTTCCGGTCCGAATTTTTCCGTGTCCTTCCGGATCACTCTCGTAACCATAAAGAACGCGCCGGATTCCATTGTTTTCCTGACGTTTTCAGGAGTGTTTTCTTCCATCATAAACACGGAATAGGAGGAATCCACGTCGCGCAGGAAGTGCGTGTCGCCGTTGGAAAAACCGATCACCCGTTTGCCGTAGGGAAGGCAGGCCATCAGGAGATTGTCCCATGTGTCCCTGTCGTAGCCGGTCGTGCCGTTGTGCTCGTTGAAAACCTCCATCCCGAGGCAATTGTCATACCGCAGCAGGATATCCGCGAAATAGGCTATTTTATCGGGATCGGAGCAGTTTGCGCGGTCGGCGTTGGAGTTGAGCCAGTCGCCCGGATGATTGATGAAGCAGGGCGCGCCGTAGGTTTTGGCAAGACGCACGGCGCCCTCATAATCGTTTTCGTAGCCGAGATAATTATCCCCGGCGTGCTCCGGGAGGAAGATCGCGTTCACATGGTCCTTCGAGACAGTCAGCGCGTTCAGCTCATTGCCGCCCGTTACGCAGATCAGGCCTCTGCCGCGCGCATGACCGTCAACGGGATAGGTGCCGTTTTGTATCGCGTTGTATTCCTCGTCGGTGAAATAATGCACCGTGTGGCCCACGACCCGCTGATAAAGATAGAGCGGAAGCTCCGTCGGTTTTTCGTTCCATGCTTTCCCCGTCACGCCGTGGTCGGTCATCGCGAGGAAATCAAAGCCCTGGTTATAGTATTCGAGGATCATGTCGCGGTAGTCGACCTCGGCGTCGCTGACAAAGGAATGCGTGTGGAGATTCCCTTTATACGCGCCCCAGGCGTTTTCACCCGTCCAGACTACCTCTTCATAGGGGCTTACGATCCTAAAGTCGTTTCCCGCGTCTGCACCCGCTGCCGATGCAATCGCGGCGAACGGCAGGAAGATGCACATTGCAAGGGAGATCGCAATCATTTTTTTGAATCCTTTTTTCATAATATGCCTCCTTGTAGATGGGTCTGTTTTGGATGTTTTTTGCTCTTGTTATCATCCTGATCCTATTTTACGATATTTTCCGGCAAAAATCAAGATGACGATTGAAAAACCATATCATTATATTTTGTTGATTTTTTTTGGAAAGTGTGCTATGCTGAAGCTGACCGGAAAAGGAGGCGTGTTTATGGCGATGTATGAATCGGGAGAAATGTATCTGGAAACGATCTATATTCTTTCTCGGAAGTCTTCTGCCGTCCGCAGTATAGACGTGAGCGAGTATATGGGCTATTCAAAGCCCTCGGTCAGCCGCGCCATGGGCTTATTGAAGAAAGACGGCTATATCACAATGGACAAAACGGGTTATATCACCCTGACAATTGACGGCGAGGCGCTTGCGAAACGTATTTACGAGCGCCATACAGTGCTGACGAAGCTCTTTATGAATCTCGGCGTGGACGAAGAGACCGCCGCCGAGGACGCCTGCCGCATAGAGCACTATCTCAGCGACAAGACCTTCGACGCCATCAAAGCGCATATGAAAAAGTATCAGAAACAATAACTTTTACACGTGCAGAGCGGAATTTTGCCGGCCGTCGACCGCGCAAAGGAAAAATCCGGGCAGTTCATTATTATTCTCAAAAAAAGGGTCCCTGAACATCAGCGTTCAAGGATCCTTGCTTTATATGCGGGGCGGCGCGGCCCTCCCTGTTTGTCCGGAATCGAATATTTCTTTCCGCATCATTTCAGGTTTTTGTTTTCTATCTGTATTTCCCACGAAAATGCAAAATCCTTTTCATCGAAGAGCCGATCCGGTTCAAGCTGTGCGTGCGACGGGTTTTCCGCGTGTGTTTTATAATCAAGGCTTACGATTGTCTGCGGCAAAGGCGTCAGCTCGTCGTCGTGCGCGGTTTCATGAAGCTGTCGGTCGGCGTAATGCTTCACGTTGAATACAAATCCTCCGGCCGACAGGTCCGCGAATCGGAGAACGGTTCCGTCCGCGGCGCGGATCATTGCTGTTTTTGTGCGGCAGTGCGCGCCGTTTTCCGTCGGGCGGGCATAGTGTACAAAATTCTCCGTCGCCGTTGTTTTGTGCGGTTCGAGCGTCTGGCTTCGCAGCCGGTCCGGATATGCTTCCTGCGGGCCGAAGCCGAGATATTCCGCTTCTTCAAAATCCGGCGTCAGCGGGATCAGCAGGCCGAACCGCGGCAAACACGGCGCCTTTTCTGCGGCGGTTACTTTTGCGGAAACGCCGATTCTGCCGTCGGCAAAGAAAGACAGGTCTGCGTATCCCTTCAGCGCCGGAGGCATGGCCGCCGCGGCAAATGAAAAACCGACCCGCACACGGATTTCTCCGTCGGTGACGGAAACGACCTCCGTCTGATAGTTTTTGCGGATCGCGCGGTCGTAGCGCGCGCGTTCCCAGCTTTTTGCGGAAGGATTAAAATACAGATAGCTTTTGAAAATCGAAAAGTCGACAGGCGCCGAAAGAAGCTCCCGGTCGGTACGGATGGAGTCGATCGTCCCTTTCCGCTTGTTTACGACGGCGGAGAAGGACCCTGCGCGGACCGTGATGCTTTCACGTGTCTCTTCCATCCGGAGCGGCGTCGGCTCTGTTATCGGAACAGGCAGCGAGACGGGCGCGTCGTGCAGGATAAACTGCGCGTGGCCGATCTCATGTCCGGGCGCCGCCCAGACGGTTTGCTCCGTCGTCAGCACACGGACGATCAATGTTTCAAAGCCGTGTGCCGCGACGGGAACAGGCAGATTCAGAGTTACCGCTCCCCGCGGCGGTACGGCAAGGGGGATCCGTTCGCCGGCTGTGACGGTTTCTCCGTTTCGCTGAAACTCCCAGCAGAGACAGCAGCCGTCAAGCTTCCGGAAATAAAACCGATTCCGGATGGTAAGGCTCCCGTTTTCAAATGAAACCGCAAAGGGTTTATAGGCGTCCTTCATATCATAGTAGCCGGGGCGCGGCGTTCGGTCCGGGAACACAAGGCCGTCGAGGCAGGAGATCCCGTCGTTGGGATCGTCTCCGAAATCCCCGCCGTAGCGGTACCGCGGGCGATCTTTCGTCCCGACGTTCACGGCGTGGTCCGCGAATTCCCATATACATCCGCCGCAGTAGTTTTCGTATGCCTCAAATTCATCCCAGTGCAGCGGGATATCGCCGGTGGACGTAGCGGACACGTATTCGCAATAGAAAAAGGGTTTTGTGTTCGCGGGGTCGTTCAGGTATTCCCGCAGGTAATCAAGGGAAGCGTACATCCGGCTTTCCACGTCGGAAATATCACTGAAATCCCTTCCCACACGGGCGGCGTATTCCAGATGCGCGTTTTCGTAATGGATCAGCGCGGCGGGATCTCTTTGCCGGATATACCGCGCCATTTTCCGGTGATTCTCGCCGCAGCCGGATTCGTTGCCCAGCGACCAGAAGAGGACGCACGGGTGATTCTTGTCCCGTTCATACAGCCGCGCGGCGCGGTCTGTGCAGGCGTCTGCCCATTCCGGAGAATCGCAGAGGAACGCCCAGTAAGACCAGTCCCAGTCTCCGTAATTATAGCCCATGCCGTGGCTTTCGAGATCCGCTTCGTCGATCACGTAGAACCCGAGTTCGTCGCACATTCTGAGGAACCGGGGATCGTTCGGGTAGTGGCTCGTCCGGATGCAGTTTACGTTTGCGCGCTTGAGCAGATACAAGTCGCGCAGCATATGGTCTTCCGTGACCGCGTAGCCGGTTTCGGGCGACATGTCGTGGCGGTTCACCCCGCGCAGCTTGATCGGCGCGCCGTTGAACAGCAGCTTTTTGTCACAGATCCGTACGTCCCGGATCCCCACAGGGAAGAAGACTGTTTCCGTTTCGGTTTCCAGCGCGACGCCGTAAAGCGCGGGCGTTTCGGCGCTCCACAACAGCGGGGAATCGATCTGAAAAACAAATTCGTTTCTGCCGGTCGCTTCTCTGACCGGCCCGCCGTCCGGATCAAGCAGCCGACAGCGCAGCGTGGGCGCGCCGTCCGTTTTAACCGAAACGCGCAGCGCGGCGATCCCGGCGCCGGGCTCTGCCAGAGAACGGATCTCAACGTCCCTTATCATGGCGGCGGGGCGGGTCAGGAGGTAAACCTCCCGGAAGATTCCCGAAAGGCGGAAGAAGTCCTGATCCTCCATATAGGATCCGGTGCAGTGCTTCAGCACAAAGATTTCAAAGACGTTTTCTCCCTCGGTCAGCGCGTCGGTCACGTCGAATTCCGAAACGCAGTGGCTGACCTCCGAATAGCCGATGAACGCACCGTTGACCCAAAGATAAAAGCAGGAGGAAACGCCCTCGAATACCAGCGTGAAGCGTTTGTCGGCTTCCGGCGTCAGACACAGGCTTTTTCGGTATAATCCGCCCGGGATCTCTTCCGGCAGATACGGCGGATCAACGGGAAAGGGGTAGTCCTGATTGATGTAGTTCGGCGGGTCGTAGCCCCGGTCGGTATGCAGCTGCCAGCAGCCCGGTACTGTGGTTTTTTCCGGGCAGGGAACACATGCGGGGAAGCCGGGCGCGTCCCAATTCAGCGATTCCGCATCCGGGAACCAGGCGAATTGCCATTCGCCGCACAGCGACGTAAAGAAAGGCGAAGCCGAGCGGTTCCCGGCGGGATCGGTACCGGGCGGGAAGGGGATAAAGTAGGAACGCGGCGGCAGACAGCCGACGTGCTGTACGGTGTGGTCCCGATGAAAAAACGTCATGGAAATCCCTCCTTATGGAAATAGTATACCTGAAACCGGGCTGTTTTTCAATTCTTTTCACAGAAAAACCGCGGGCATATTCTCTGTGTCTATTCTGTTTCATTCCGTTCCCACATACGGATCCTTCGCGTCACCGTGGAGCCGGAGGATCCGGGAACGCGGAAACAACCGGTCGATCCGGCAACCGAAAAAAGATCCTGAAGAACCGGCTGTCGGCTTTCAGGATCTGTGCTGTTCCATGCGGACGGTATTGATATCAGAATGCTTCAACGGGTTCTATCTCGTCTCCTGCGCGGACGACGCCGCCTTTGAGCACCACGGCGAACACACCCTCGCGCGGCATCACGCACTGGCCGACCAGCTTGCTGATCTGGCAGCCCTCGTGGCATTCTTTCCCGATCTGGCTGAGCTCCAGCAGGCAGTCGCCGACCTTCAGCTTTGTCCCTACCGGCAGCGTGTAGAGCTCGATCCCCCGGGTGGTGATGTTCTCGGCGAATACCCCGTGGCAGAGGCCGTTGGTGGGGCCGAGCTTCGCTTTTTCGATGCTTTCCACACCCAGAAGGCTTACCTGCCGGCGCCATTTTCCGGCGTGTGCGTCGCCCTCCAGGCCGAAATTCTCGATCAGCACGCCCTGTTCGATCTGTTTTTTCGGCGTGCCTTTTTTTTCACTGAGATTGATGGATACAACGGTTCCTTTCATCTGGTTATCCTCCGATCTGATTCATGGACGTTAGTTTCCCCGTCGGTTCCTCGAAATGATGTCCGGCGGGCTTTTTGAATATCGCGGCCCGGATTTCTTCATAAAGTCGGTTCTCATCCTCCAGAAAAGGAAGGAGATCGTAAACCTCGTTCTGCCCGAGGCAGGGTTTTATCTGCCCGTTCGACAGCAGACGGACGCGGTTGCAGCCGCCGCAGAATTTTTTGCTGATGGGCGAAATAAAACCGATCCTGCCGCGAAATCCCTCCGCCGCGTAGTAAACGGCCGCGCCTTCTTCTGCCGGCAGGGGAGAGAGCGCGGGGAAACGCCGCAGAAGCTCCGCCGACGGGATCAGCCGCTCCCGGTAGGTTTTATCTCCGTCGGTGGGCATCAGCTCGATAAAGCGCAGATCTACGGGGTATTTTTTTGCGAGATCAACGAGACGTTCCGCGCCGTTATCGTTCACGCCCCGCAACAGCACGGTATTGACCCTTACCCTGTCAAAATTCTGTGCGAGCGCCGCTTCGAGGCCTCTGATCACCGCCGAGAGCGCGTCTTTTCCTGTCATCCGGCGAAAGCATTCGTCGTCGAGCGTGTCGAGGCTGATATTCACCGCGTCGATCCCGGCGGCTTTTAAATCCGCCGCCTTTTCTTCCAGCAGAAATCCGTTGGTGGTGATCGCGAGGATCTGTGGCTTTGCCGCCTGTTTCACGGCTTTCGCGATATCGGCGACGTCGTCCCTGATCAGCGGTTCGCCCCCTGTGAGACGGATCTTGGTGATCCCGGCTTTCGCGAAGGCGCGGGCAAAAACGGCGAACTGCGCCGGGGTCAGTTCGTCTGTGTCGGGTTTCCCCATGCCGCAATAGGCGCAACGGAAATTGCACCGCTGGGTCACGGATATCCGCAGGTAATTGATCTCACGTCCGAAGCTGTCCTTCATAACGGTAATCGCCGCTCTTTCCGCCGCTTTTTTCCAGCAGCCTGATTTCTTCCACAGTCATGCCTCTGTCTATGGCCTTGCACATATCGTAAACGGTCAGCGCCGCCACCGAAACGGCGGTCAGCGCCTCCATTTCGATCCCCGTTTTATAGCTGCACCGGAGGGTCGAAGTAATGAACAGGCGCTCCCTGCCGTCGTTTTCAAAGTCGATCTTCACACTTTCGATGGGGATGTTGTGGCACAGGGGGATCAGCTCAAAGGTCCGTTTCGCCGCCATGATCCCGGCGATCCGCGCCGCTGCCAGCGCGTCGCCTTTTTTCAGCCCGTTCTGCAGCAGTGTTTGCAGCGTTCCGGGCTGCATATGCACGCAGGCGAACGCCCGCGCCGTGCGTTCGGTGATCTCTTTGCCGCCCACGTCCACCATACGGGCGCTTCCGTTTTCATCCAGATGTGTCAGCTCCATTGTCAGTTCCTTTCGTTTACGCTGTAGCCGCCCATGTCTTCCAGCCGACGGCGGAAGTCCGCGCTTTCGAGGATCCCGAAAAACGCCTTGACCTTCGGATCGTCCGTATAGGCGTCGCTCACAAGAAAATCGTATTCCTCATGATACAGCGGGATAAAGTCCAGCCCATAGATCCGTGCCGCGGATAAGATGCCCATGCCAGCGTCCGCGTTCCCGGCGGCTACGGTGGCTGCCACCGCCGTATGCGTGAATTTTTCGTTTCCGTAGCCGTTGATGTCCGTCGGCGCTAAACCGTTCTGTTTCAGCAGATAGTCGAAGAGCACCCGGGTCCCTGCGCCGCGCTGACGGTTCACGTAGCGGCAGCGGGTCAGGTCGCCGATCGCGCCGATCCCCAGCGGGTTGCCCTTCTGCACCATCAGGCCCTGCACGCGGCCAACGCCTTTTTTCAGCGTCGCGCCGCCATTTGGAAAGTATTTGTAAACGTAGGACGTATTGTATTCTCCGGTGGCCTCGTCCAGCAGATGGCAGGCACCCATATGCGCCTGTCCTGCGCTCACGGCGCGCAGCGCGCCCATGCTCCCCACGTGGGAGGAAATCACGGTAAAGCCGAGACTGCTGCGGTTTACGATATCCGCGATCTCGTCGATGAGGGGGTCGTGGCTGCCGGTGATCACGAGCGTATTTTCGATCTCTTTTTTCGGGCGAAGCAAGCGGACTTCAACCTTCTCGCCTGCTTCGTACCCTTCCAGATTCTGGGGCACGCGGAGGATCCCGCCGGCTTTGGTCACGCTGGTAATCACGCCTGCGCCCCGGGGCAGCGGCACCGCGTAGCAGGTATCGCCCACCGTGCCCAGGGTCACCCGGACGAATTCTTCATATTTGAGCGAGGAGGTCACTTTTTTCGTAAGCGTCGCTTCCACGTTTTCACTTTCCGCACTGCTTCTCCGGTAATAAAGGTCGCACAGGGGTTTTACGAATTCCTCCATGATCACCATGGCGGAAACGGGGTAGCCGGGCAGGCCGATCAGCGGCTTGTCCATTGCAATCCCCAGCACCACGGGTTTGCCGGGTTTGACCGAAACGCCGTGCAGCAGCACCTGCCCCAGCGCGGCGCAGATGGCGGCTGTATAGTCGTCCCGTCCGGCGGAGGAGCCCGCCAGCACCATTATCGCGTCGCAGGTCGCGGCGGCTTTTTCTACCGCGTCGGCGATCAGCGCCTTGTCGTCTTTTACAATGTCGAAAATGCGGCTTTCCGCCCCCCATTCCGCCAGCATGGCAGAAAAGATGGTGGAATTGAATTCGATGATCTCGCCCCGTTTGGGCTCCGCCGTGGGGGGAACGATCTCGTCCCCGGTGGGGATGATCCCGAACACCGGGCGCTTCTTTACGGGGATCCGCTGTACGCCGCCCGCTAAAAACGCGCCCGCGAGAGCGGGGGTGATCCGTGTGCCTGCGGGGGCGATCATGTCGCCCATGCAAAGGTCTTCTCCCACCTGCCGCACGTTTTGCCAGGGAGCGACGGCGGACAGGATTTTCACGCTCTCATCCGCCTGCTCGCGCACGTCTTCTATCATGATCACGGCGTCGGTTCCCTCGGGCAGAGGGTCGCCGGTATCTACCGTGACGTAGCTGTCCTTTTTCAGGAGCGCAGGCGCGTTTTCGCTGGCGCCGAAGGTGTCCGCCGCCTTCACCGCGATCCCGTCCATGGCGGAAGCGTTATAATGAGGCGCGCTGATCGCGGCGTACACGGCGTTTGCCGTGATCCGTCCCGCCGCGCAGCCTGTGGGGATCAGCTCCGTTTGCGCCGTAAATCCCGCTTCCTCCGCCGCTTTTAAGAACAGCGGCCGCGCTTCATTCAAGGGAGTGTTGCTTAAATAGTTGTGTCTCATAGATTCCTCTGATTAAAAAGATAGATCGTTGCCGTTTCGCCCGCGGCAAGGCCTTCGCTGTCCCGCGGGATCCGCAGATACCCGTCGGCCGCGCTGAGGAGAGAAATGACCCCGGATTTTCCGTAGATCGGCTCCGCCGTGCCGTTGTGCAGCCGGACGCAGACGAAT
>CACZOP010000028.1 GCA_902782845.1 Oscillospiraceae bacterium
CACCGTGATCTCGGTGCTGATGTCGCCGCCGCGGATGATGGAAGCGCATTTTTTGTTTTTCACGCGGATAACGGTTTTGCTTTTCAATCCGTCGCCCAACAGCTCCTCAAAATGGAGCGAATAGTCTTCCGCGTTGCCCCGCAGCACGCCGCGGGTGGTAAACTCAAGGGCTTCGTCGCCCGCCCCCGAGTCGTCGATATCCCTTATGGTGATCCAGCGTTCGTTTTTCATCAAGCGTTTCCTTCGGATAATTGATAAGAAAAAAAGCCGGAGGATAAATGATCCGTCGGCTTCATTCTTCTTCCGTTCTGCGCCGGTCGAGCGTCAGACAGCTCTCGTAACCTTACCGGAACGCAGGCAGCGTGTGCAGGCATACACTCTGCACGGGGTGCCGTTGACCACAGCCTTCACCCTTTTTACGTTGGGCTTCCACGTTCTGTTGGAACGTCTGTGGGAGTGGGACACCTTGATGCCGAACTTCACGTCTTTTCCGCAATAATCACATTTTGCCATTGAAGCGCACCTCCTTACTTTATAGGGATCGCTTTTTATTTCAAGCACTTATCCTTAACAAAATCAGCAAACAGTATGATAACAGATTCTGTTTGCAAATGCAAGCGTTTTTTTGATTATTTTAAACTTTTTTTCCGTTTTTTTTAGACGGAGCGCCCCTTATTCAACCTTTTATTCCAGATAATGGATAAAAAGACCGCTCAAAGGCTTCGGCTCGAACCATGTGGATTTGGGCGGCATGATCTTTCCCGCGTCCGCCACCTGCATCAGCTCCTCCAGCGAGGTGGGGAACATGGAGAACGCCACGGTCATATCCTCCCGGCAGCGGCGTTCCAGCTCCCGCAGCCCGCGGATCCCGCCGACGAATTCGATCCGGCTGTCGGTACGGGGGTCGTCGACGCCGAACACCGGCGCGTTCACCAGCGTTTGCAAAAGGCTTACGTCAAGGCTTGCCACGGGGTCGCTTTCGTCGGCGATCCCGTCCTTCAGCGTGAGCCGGTACCACTGCTGCCGGAGCAGCATACCGAACTCATGCCGTTTCTTCGGATGCACCGCTTCCGCCTCGGGGCGGATCTCGAAATTCTCCGCCAGCTTTTGCAGGAGCTCCCCGTCCGATAAGCCGTTCGTATCCTTCAGCAGACGGTTGTAGTCAAGGATCTGCAGCTCCTCGGCGCGGAAATACACCGCCAGGAAGAAGTTGAATTCCTCGTCGCCCCTGTAGCCCGGATGGGCTTTTCTTCGCATCTCAGCCACCCGCACGGCGGAGGCGGCGCGGTGGTGGCCGTCAGCGATGTAAAGGTATTCCACAGCCTTGAACCCTTCGGTCACGGCCGCGATGTCGGCGGGATCGTCCATGATCCACACCTCGTGGCGCACGTGCCCTTCCGATACGAAGTCGTAAACGGGGCGGGTGAGGATAATACGGTCCAGCACGGCGTCGATGGCGGGGTTGTGGCGGTAGGCGAGGAAGATCGGTCCGGTATTGGCGTTGCAGGCGTCCACGTGTCGGATCCGGTCTTTTTCTTTTTCGGCGCGGGTGAGCTCGTGGCGTTTGATGGTCCCGTTTAAATATTCGTCCACGCTGGCGCAGCCCATGATCCCCGTCTGGGAGGTCCATTCGGTGCTCAGGCGGTAAACGTAGAGCTTCGGCTCGGTCTCCCGCAGGCAGATCCCGTCGCTCTCGAGCTTCTTCAGGTTTTTCGCCGCGGTCTCATACACGATATCGGCATAAAGGTCGGTCTCCTCCGGCAGATCCACCTCCGCTTTGTCCACGTGCAGGAAGGAATAGGGATTGCCCCGCACCTTCTGCCGCGCTTCGGCGGAATTCATCACGTCGTAAGGGAGCGCCGCCACCCGGGCGGCGTAGGCGGGCTTTGGGCGCACCGCCGAAAAGGGTTTGATGGTTGACATTCGGAAATCTCCTTAATATGATGAAGCTTATTTATAACCATGATAAAAAACAGGGACGGGAAGAGGATCGTTTTTTCAGTCCTCTTTTGCGGCAAACAAATATAGCCTGTCGCTGCCGGGCAGCACGCGCACGCCGCTCACGCCTTCGGTGCAGAGGAAATAGTTGCTTTCTTCCCACACGGGCAGCACCGTATGGCGGGCGGCGAGAGTGGCTTCCGCCGTTGCGAAGGCGGAGGTCATATCCTCCTCATCCGCCTGCAGCAGCGCCTCCTTCGCCTTGTTGAAGGCGTTATTCTCCATCGGCAGAACGCTGTTTTTGCCGTCGGCTGTAAAAACGGAGAACCAGAGATAGGGGCTGGCGGAATACGCGGTGACCGGCGCAAAGATCATTTCGTAGTCTCCCGTTCCGAGCCGGTTCTGCAGCTCTTCGGCGGTGATCGAAACGATCCCCACGTTCATACCCACGCCCAGCGTTTTCTGCCAGTCCTGCAGCTGTTTTCGCAGCGCGTATTCATAAGCTTCCTCGCAGAGCAGCGTATATTTCACCGAACCGGCCTTTATTTCGTCCAGCCCTTTTTTCAGCTCCGTTGCCGCCGTCGCGGCGTTCAGGGCGAGGCGGTAGGCGGTGGCGCCGTTCCACACGCCGGAGGGCGCCAGACGCACGGCGGGCTGTTTCCCGCATTCGGCGCAGAGCGTGCCGATATCCGCCGCGGCGAAAAAGGCGGCGCGCAGGTGGTCGTTGCTCAGCGTTTCGTTTTTCGGGTTCACAAGGATGCAGCGCAGGATATCGTGCAGCGGCAGCAGCGTACAGTCTTTGCCGGGGGAGAGGGCCTCCACCTGCGCGGCGGTGAGGTAAGAGCCGTCGTAGTCTCCCACGTGCAGCGAGGAAAAGAGCGTTTTTTCCTCCGCCTGCCGGTAGAACCAGATAATGTCCGCGTCGGAAACGTGGCTGCCGCGGTAGTCGGGATTTTTTGCGATACGGTAGGAATTATCGTCAAAGCGCGAAAGATAAAACGGACCGTTCATCAGCGAATACTTGATCAGCAGCCCGTATCTGCCGCCGGCGGCTTCAAAAAAGGTCCGGTTGCAGGGCATGCACAGGGGCTCCGAAAGCACGCGCAGAAAATCCGCCTGCGGATGGACGAGCGTTACGCGCAGCGTCGCGTCGTCCGGCGCTTCGGCCCCCAGCGTTTCGGGGTCGGCTTCCCCATTTAAGATCGCTTCGGCGTTCTGGATATTCGAGAGCAGGCCTGCGTCCGGCCCCGCAGTCGCCGGGTCCACGGCCCTTTGCAGAGCGAAAACAAAATCGGCGGCGGTCACGGTCGGCGAAAAGCCTGCGGGCAGCTTGCCCTCCAGCTCCTCCGCGGCGTTGGTGGTGAGGTGCCATTTTTCTCCCTGCCGCAGACGGAAGGTGTAAACCCGTCCGTCGTCGCTTATGTCCCAGCTGTTCGCCATGCCGGGTTCCGCGGCGCCGTCTTCGTCGGTGTAAACCAGCCCTTCAAAGCAGTTACGCACGATGATGCGGGCGGTCGCGTCCCGCGCCACCTGCGGATCAAAGCTGCCCGCCGTGTTCGGCACGGCAAACGAAAGCACCTTGATCTCATCTTTTGAACATGCCGCCGACGCCGTGAGCAAAAGGAGCAGCGCAAGCAGCAGCGCAATTTTTCTTTTCAAGATCGTTCACCTCCGGGAGCCGTAAATCTGAAAAAGGGGTGTGCGAACAACAGGCTTCAATAAAAAACTTCGTTTTTCATTGCGCCATATTATAGCACGTCCCCGCGTTGTTTTCCACAGTTTGGAGCAACTTTTTCGGATTTTTGTTTTATTTTTTGTTCCGGAGGCGCAAAAACGCTTCAAAATACCGTTCGCCCAACAGATAAAGCGAAGCTCTGGAAAAATGGATCGAATCCTTGAAGTTCAGCGTTTCGTGCCCCAGCTGCTGGAAGTTCGAGGGCAGCCCCTCCGTTTCCACGAACGCGCCTGCCGGGTGGTTTTTGCATACGTCGCGCATGGCGTCTACCACCGGCGGGCAGATGGCGGGGTTTTCCTCTTTCCACTGCTGCACGAAATCCCCGGCAATAAAGGGCAGCGCGGGGGCGTCAAAGCGCGCTGTCACCGCCTG
>CACZOP010000029.1 GCA_902782845.1 Oscillospiraceae bacterium
TCCAGATCGATGCCGTTGAACCGTTCCATGATGTCGGTGTGATACGGGATCTCAAAATCGGGAGTCACGGGCGCGCCGTAGCGCTGCACCTCCACGTTTTCGCTGTCGTCCTTGCCGATGGGCACGGTGGGATCGATGATATTGGGGATGGTCATCATGATTTTTTTGATCTTTTCGCCGTACTCCCCTTCTTTGGCCTCACATTCCGCCAGCTCTTTGGCCTGCGCCGCCACCTGCGCCTTCACGGCTTCGGCTTCTTCCCGCTGTCCCTTTGCCATCAGGCCGCCGATCTGCTTCGAAAGCGCGTTGCGGCTGGCGCGGAGGTTATCGGCGCGGGTTTTGTTTTTGCGGCTTTCTTCATCAAGAGCCAACACTTCGTCCACCAGCGGCAGCTTGCTGTCCTGGAATTTTTTGCGGATGTTTTCGCGCACCGCCTCGGGATTTTCTCTTAAAAATCTGATGTCGATCATTTTTTTATCCTTCTCTTTCGTGTGTTTTGTATTTTTCGGTCGCCCGACCTGATTATTTTTCTATATTGCAATTATTCTTCATTGCGGAAGACGGAAATCAACTTTAACAGGTCTTCCCTGTCAAAGAATTCGATCTCCATTCTGCCGCCCCTGTCGCCGCCGCTGACTTTGACCTTCCGCTGCAGCGCGGACGAAAGCGCAAGCGCCGTTTCTTCATAGAATTTTTCGCCCAGACGCTTTGGCGCCGGCGCTCTGGGCGGTTTGTTCATGGTTTTGACCAGCGCTTCGGTCTGCCGGACCGAGAGCCTGTCCCGCAAAACCGCCTCGGCGGCCACGGAGATCTGTTCCTTGTTTTCAAGCCCCAGCAAGGCGCGGGCGTGTCCGGACGACAGCGCGCCGTCGCGCACCAGCTTCCGCACGTCCTCCGGCAGTTGGAGCAGCCGCAGCACGTTCGCCACGGCGGGGCGGGACTTGCTCAGCTTTTCCGCCGCCTGCTCCTGCGTAAAGCCGTATTCGTCCATCAGCCGTTTGATGCCCTCAGCCTCTTCAATGGGATTCAGGTCCTCCCTTTGCAGGTTCTCGATCAGCGCGATCGCCGCGGCTTCGCCGTCCGACAACGCTTTGATCACCACCGGCAGCTCGGTGAGCCCCGCTTCTCTTGCGGCACGCCAGCGGCGTTCCCCGGCAACGATGCGGTAGCTGCCGTCGCTCATGGGCCGCACCAGCAGCGGCTGCAGCACGCCGTATTCACGGATGCTGTCGGCAAGCTCCGAAAGCGCCGCTTCGTCAAAATTCGTTCTGGGCTGGTTTCTGTCCGGTTCGATCTCCCCGATGGGCAGCGTCACCGCGCCGGAATCGTCCAGCGCCTCGGTGGAATTATCCAGAAAAAGGTCGCTGAAGCCCTTGCCGAGCCCGCTTTTTTTTGCAGCCATAGGTTTTCCTCCGTTTTTTCCGCTGTTATATATTATTTTTGCTTTTCCAAAAATTCCTCCGCCAGCGCCATATATGCCTGCGCGCCGGTGGAGCGCTTATCAAAATACAGGATGGGCTGCCCGAAGCTGGGCGCCTCCGAAAGCCGGACGTTCCGCGGAATGGCGGTGGCGTATACCTTTTTCGGGAAGAATTTTTTCACTTCCGCCACCACCTGCTGTGTCAGGTTCAGCCGCCCGTCATACATGGTCAGTAGAACGCCTTCCAGTTCGATATACGGATTATACAGGCGTTTGATCTGCCGGACCGTCGCCATCAGCTGCGACAGGCCCTCCAGGGCGTAGTATTCGCACTGGATCGGCACCAGGAACGTATCGGCCGCCGTTAAAGCGTTGAGCGTAATAAGGCCAAGCGAGGGCGGACAATCCAGAAAAATGAAATCATATTGCTCCCAGACCGGCGCCAGCGCGTTTTTAAGCAGGCGTTCCCGGTTTTTGACGTCGATGATCTCCAGCTCCGCGCCCGCAAGGTTCATATTGGAGGCAATAATATCCACGTTTTCAAACTTCGTTGAAATGATTGCGTCCGCCGCAGCGCAGCTGCCCGTAAGCACGTTATAAGATGAAAACTTCGTTCCGCGTTTATCGATGCCGAAGCCGCTGGTGGAATTCCCCTGGGGATCGATATCCGCCAGCAGGACCCGCTTCCCTTTCGCGCCCACGCAGGCCGCAAGATTCACGGCGGAGGTGGTCTTCCCCACGCCGCCCTTCTGATTCAGTATCGCTACGATTTTTGCCATGGGCTCTCCCTTTCTTACAGATTCATCCGAAATTAAAGATTTATATGGAGTATTATAATACCCATAAAAAGAAAAATCAACCGCTTTTCGGAAAATCCCGGAATTGTTTCACGTGAAACATCCGAAAATAACGGCGGAACAAGCAAGCGGACAGCCCGGGGGAATCGGACTGCCCGCTTGCTTGGATGTGGGGTGTGAAAGAGAAAGATATGGGTATGATAAAAGAGCATACGCTCCGTTATCCGAAACAGGAATATGCTACTTCGGGATACGGATCCGGTATTCCAGATAATCCTCCGCGTCTGTTTTCTCATTGGTTGCGGAGATGCCGCTTTCCACCATGGTATCCACCGCGTGATCGATCGTATTCACGAATACCGTCAGATCCTTAAAGAATTTCAGATATACGCTTTTTTGGGGTCTCTGCCCGCGAAGCAGGGCGGCAGACCGTTCTTTTGCTTCCGACAGCGTCAGCCGTTCCGAAACGATCATACGGAGCAGCGTATTTTTCGCTTCATCCGAGTTATGACGCAGCAGGAGTCGTGCAAACCGCTCCGTCAGGCCGTTTTCGATGATCGCTTTCCGCATAGATACGGGGATCGCCAACAGACGTACCTTATTATAGATCTCCTGCACCTGATATCCCGTTTTCTGCGAAAGCTCCCAGTAGGAATAGCCGAAATCGTCGTGGAGCCGTTCCAGAAACATGGCGGTTTCAAAATAATGCAGCTCCCGCCTTCTTGTGTTCTGCGCCAGGCAGACGAAAGAGGCTTTCCGCACGTCGAATTCGGTTAGCACGCAGGGCAGTTCTTCCATGCCGAGCATCCGCGCCGCCCGCAGCCGACGTTCGCCAGAAATCACGATATAGGAATCGTCCGCGTTATAACAAACCGTCAGAGGTTCCAATATCCCAAAAGCAGAAATGGAATCGCAAAGCGCGCAGAGCTCTTCCCTGTTGAAATAGATCCGCGGCCGCAGCGGATTCTCTCTGATATACGATGTTGGGATATAAAGGATCTCGCCGCCTGTTCTGAACTCATAGCGTTTCATCGTTTCTGCCGCTTCTGCCCCAAAGAAAAAAGGACCGTCCTTCTGTGTTTCAATCAGCACTTGTCCTGTGCTGCGATAACAGAATACCACGATCCGTTTACGAATAAAATCAAACGATGTCGCCGAACAAATATTATTTTTTGTCTGTTACAGCGGTTTTTTAGAGATCTGCGCCGCATTCCGCGGATATTTGGCGGACGTGGCGTTGATTTTTTCAAATATTAATATTTCTCTTTCCGATCCGTTCGGCAGAGCATATAATTCCCGCCGCCGAAGTTTTGCGCCGAGATTCGCCGCGGCGCCGATCCCCCGCTGCGCCTCTTCTTCTGATAGTTTTGCCTTCATCGGGGCAAACAGGCCGTTTTTCTTTACCAGCGGAACGCAGTACTCGCTTAAAACGTTGAGCTGTGAAACCGCCCTGGCAGTAACAAGATCAAACTGTTCTCGGTACTCCCCTTTCCTGCCGGCGTCTTCCGCGCGTATGGTAACGATCTCCACCGGAACAGCCAGTTCCATGCTAAGGATTCGCAGGAATTCCAGTTTTTTGTTCACGGAATCAAAAAGCGTTACCTGCAGATCGGGCCGGGCAATGGCAAGGCACATTCCCGGGAAGCCGGCGCCTGTACCGACGTCGCAGATCTTCGCGCCATCGTTCAGCGAAACAAACCGAAGCAAAGAGATGCTGTCGATAAAATGCTTGATAACGACCTCGTCCGGCGCCGTGATCGCCGTGAGATTCACCTTTTCATTATAATCCGTCAAAGCTTCCGCGTAGGCGTCAAACAGGTCGAACGCCCGTTCCGGCAGCTGCAGGCCGATATCCGCGACAGATTTGTCAAACAGCGCCCTTGAGATCATACCGCGCCCCCCTGTCCGTTCCGGTTCAGAAAAATCAGCAGCACCGAAATATCCGCCGGGCTCACGCCGGAGATTCTGGAAGCCTGCCCGATATTCTCCGGCCGGATACGTTTCAGCTTTTCCCGCGCTTCCAGCCGCAGATTTATGATTTCGTCGTAGTTGATATCTTCCGGCAGCTTTTTCACTTCCAGCCGCCGCATTTCCGCGATCTGCGCATACTGCCGCTGAATATAGCCCTCATATTTCAGGTCGATCTCCACCTGCTCAAATATCTCGTCCGGCAGCGCCGGGCGGTTTGTGTCAAACGGCTTCAGCAATTCATAATTAAGCTGGGGGCGGCGGATCAGATCCGCCAGCTTCGCGCCGGTGGTAAGCGGCGATGTTTCACGTGAAACAAGCATGGCGTTGATCGCGTCTCCGGGCGCAAGCACGGTTTTTTCGGCGCGCCTGCGCTCCTGCCGGATCAGTTCGATTTTATGAAGCAGCTTTTGATACCGCTTCTCCGGAATAAGTCCGAGCCTGTAGCCCTGTTCCGTTAAACGCAGGTCGGCGTTATCCTGCCGTAGCACCAGGCGGTGTTCCGAGCGGGAGGTCATCATCCGGTAGGGTTCGTTGCAGCCTTTTGTCACCAGATCGTCGATCAGCGTGCCGATATAGGAACCGGCGCGTTCCGGCACAAAAGGCGCTTTGTTCTGCACCTTTAGCGCCGCGTTGATACCGGCGACAAGCCCCTGCGCCGCCGCTTCCTCATAGCCGCTTGAGCCGTTGAACTGCCCGGCCCCGTATAAGCCGGGCAAATGTAAAAATTCCAATGTCGGACGCAGCACCAACGGATCCACGCAGTCATATTCAATGGCGTAGGCGTTTCTCATGACCTGCACGTGCTCCAACCCGGGAATGGTTTCCAGAAACCGTTGCTGCACGTCCACGGGCAGGGAAGAGGAGAGTCCCTGCAAATAGAGCTCCTCTGTTTCCAGTCCGCAGGGCTCGATAAAGATCTGGTGACGCTCTTTTTCGGCAAAGCGGACGATCTTATCCTCAATACTGGGGCAATACCGGGGCCCCACGCCTTCGATCATCCCGCCGAAGAGGGGAGAGCGATCCAGATTTTCAAGAATGATCCGTTTGGTTTCGCTGTTTGTATAGGTAATATAGCAATCCAGCTTGTTTTCGGGCGGATTTTCGCAGTCAAAAGAAAAGGGAACCACGCGTTCGTCGCCGTGCTGCGGCTCCAGATGTGAAAAGTCGACGCTGCGGCGGTTCACACGGGAGGGCGTTCCTGTTTTGAACCGGCGCAGGGGGATCTCCATTTCCCGCAGCGCGTCCGAGAGTCCCACGGCGGGGAACATCCCGTCGGGACCCGAAGGGTAGCACCTGGCGCCCACGTAGACCTTGCCGTCCAGAAACGTGCCGGTGGCAAGGATCACCGTTTGCGAAAGATAGGCGCAATCGAGCTTCGTTTTCAATTTCCACAGCCCCGTCGCAGCATCCCGCCGCAGATCCACGATCTCCGCCTGCACCAGATCCAGATTCTCCTGCAGCTCCATCACGTGCTTCATATAGCGGGAATAGGCGCGCCGGTCGATCTGGGCGCGGAGAGAATGGACCGCCGGGCCCTTGCCGAGATTCAGGATGCGGCTCTGCAGAGTGTTTGCGTCTGCCGCTTTGCCCATTTCGCCGCCAAGCGCGTCGATCTCCCGCACCAGGTGCCCTTTTGAGGTCCCGCCGATGGACGGGTTGCAGGGCATATTGCCGATCCAATCCAGGCTCACGGTAAAACAAACCGTTTTTGCGCCGAGCCGCGCGGCCGCCAGCGCCGCCTCGATCCCCGCGTGCCCCGCGCCGATCACCGCCACTTCATATTCTCCGGCAAGCCAATCCATCCTTCTCACCTCGACTTATTATTTCTGCATATATTATTTACTGTATTACTATTGATAAAGAGAATACCGTATTTTATTGCAAGCCATATTATATTTTTTTTGCAGCCCCTTGTCAAGTAGAGCCAAAACGGCTTTTTACTATTGACACTCCTTTTTTTTCATGCTATGATAAATTTATCTCATTATAATTAAAGGAGAGAAAGAACATGAAAAAAGTACTTGCACTGCTGCTCGTATTCGTCCTTGCGCTCGGCGTTTTTGCCGCCTGCTCGAAACAGGACGACGGCAAAGAGACCCCGCAGGTTGACGAAACCGCCGCGACCGAAGAAAGCGCCGACGGCCTGCAGATCGCCATTCCCAACGACACCACCAACGAAGCGAGAGCCCTCTCCCTGCTCGAAAACCTCGGCGTGATCAAACTCAAAGAGGGCGCCGGCATCACCGCCACCATTCTCGACATTGAAGAGAATCCCCACAATATTGATTTCAAAGAAGTGGAAGCCGCGCAGCTTCCCGGCGTTTTGCAGGACGTGGACTACGCCGTGATCAACTCCAACTTCGCCATCGACGCGGGCCTGACCCCCGCAACCGACGCGCTGGCCCTTGAAGGCGCCTATTCCGCCTACGGCAACATCGTGGCCGTGAAAGAGGGGAACGAGGAAACCGATAAGACCAAGGCGCTGGTTGCGGCGCTCGAAAGCCAGAAGGTCGCCGATTTCATCACCGAGAAATACAGCGGCAGCGTGCTGAGCGTTGTTGAGAATCCCGGCGACGGCTTTGCCGAGGACGTGGATTACGACGCGCTGGCGGGCGAGACCATCTCCGTGGGCGCTTCTCCCACGCCCCACGCCGAGATCCTGGCCGTTGCAAAAGAGATCCTTGCCGAAAAGGATATCACCCTGAACGTGGTGGAATTCACCGACTACGTGCAGCCCAACAACGCGGTGGAATCCGGCGAGGTCGACGCCAACTACTTCCAGCACAACCCCTATCTGCTTGACTTCAACGAGAACAACGGCACTCACATCAACGCCGTTTCCTACATCCACGTGGAGCCTCTGGGTATCTACGGCGGCAAGCAGACCTCCCTCGATCCCATTAAATAAGCAAACGTCAGCGTAAAACATACAATCAGTCGCCCGGCACACATACCACCGTATGTGTGCTTTCGGTGATTTACAGGAAAAAAGCAATCTAATCAAACAGGAAAGCCTTATGATTGAAATTCAAAACCTCACAAAAACCTTTTCCACAGCAGCCGGCGACGTTGCGGCGCTGTCGGACGTCTCGCTCACCATCGGCGACGGCGATATTTTCGGCATCATCGGCATGTCCGGCGCAGGCAAAAGCACGCTGGTGCGGTGCATCAATATGCTGGAACGTCCCACAGAAGGAAAGATCCTCATCGGCGGCGTGGATATCGGCAGCCTCGGCAAAAAGGATCTCCGCCAGCAGCGGCGGGATATCGCCATGATCTTCCAGAGCTTCAACCTGCTTATGCAGCGCACCTGCCTCAAAAACATCTGCTTCCCCATGGAGCTGGCGGGAAAGAAGAAAGCGGAAGCAAAAAAGCGCGCCATGGAGCTGTTGGAGATCGTGGGGCTGCCCGATAAGGCGAACGCCTATCCGGCGCAGCTTTCGGGCGGGCAGCAGCAGCGCGTGGCCATCGCCCGGGCGCTGGCCTCCGACCCCAAGGTGCTGCTCTGCGACGAAGCCACCAGCGCGCTGGATCCCAAAACCACCCACTCCATTCTGGAGCTGATCCGCGATATCAACGAAAAGCTGGGCCTCACCGTTATCGTCATCACCCACCAGATGCAGGTGGTGGAGGACATCTGCCGCCACGTTGCCATTCTCGATAACGGCAGGGTCGTGGAGCAGGGGAGCGTCTCCGATATTTTCGCCTCCCCCAAGTCCGACGCGGCGCGGCATCTGGTGTTCCCCGAGGGCTTCGAGCCGTCGGTGTTCGACGCCGACCCCTCCTGCTTCCGGGTGCGCGTGGTGTTCAACGGCGACGACACCGCCACCATGCCCGTGATCGCCAAAATGGCGGCGGAAAAGGGGATCCTCGCCAACATCATGGCGGCGTCCACCAAAACCGTGCAGGGCAAGGCCTACGGCACCATGCTGCTGGGCGTTGACAGCAAAGAAAACACCGCGCAGGTGATCGACTATCTGGCGCAGTACGGCGTGTTCGCGGAGGAGGTTGAGTGATGTTTACAAACGTATTTACTCCCGAGGGCTGGACGGAAGCGCTCTCGGTCATCAAAACCGAATTTTTAATGGGGATCTGGGAAACCTTCTACGTGACGGTGGTTTCCACCTTCTTCGCGCTGGTCATCGGCCTGCCGCTGGGCGTTCTGCTGGTAGCCGGGGACAAAGACGGCGTCCTGCCGCTGCCCCGGGCGTTCATGCAGGCGCTCAACGTCATCATTAACCTCCTGCGGTCCATCCCGTTCCTCATCCTTATGATCATGGCCTTCCCCATCGCCCGGGCGCTCATCGGCACCACCATCGGCACCAAGGCGTCCATCGTTCCGCTGGTCATCGCGGCGTTTCCATTTGTGGCGCGGCTGGTGGAAAGCAGCCTTCGCGAAGTGAACCCCAACATCATCGAAGCGGCGCAGAGCATGGGCGCTTCTCCCATGCAGATCATCTGCAAGGTGATGATCCCCGAAAGCGTGCCGTCACTCATTTCCAACGCCACCATCGCCATCACCACCATTCTCGGCTATTCCGCCATGAGCGGCATCATCGGCGGCGGGGGACTGGGCAAAATCGCCATCAACTACGGCTACTACCGCTATAAGTATCTCATCATGTACGCGGCGGTGATCCTGCTGGTGGTGATGGTGCAGATCTTCCAGTCGCTGGGCACCCGCCTCGCGGTCAGGCTCGACAAACGCCTGAAGCACGGCTGAAGCGCAGCCCGGAGTTACGCATAACCATTTGTTTTTCATCCCCGTCTCACGACGGGGATTTTTCTTTGCCGGCCGGCGGGCCGGTGACGCCGCAGAGCAAACGCGCGCCTCCCGGGGCGAATCGAATCCGCGGTCATCCGGAGACTGAACGAATGACCGGAATGCCGCGGTGGAAAAAACGGTTTTGATTTTTCCGCAAAAAATCCACCGGGCGCGAAAAATCCACCGGATTCCGTCAAAATCACGGCGTTTTTTCGGTATCGGCAATTTCCATCGGTTTTTTCCACCGGCATACCGTTTTTCCACTGATTTTTTCCACCGATTTTCCACCGGACTTCCATCAACGTCCGCCTGGAGACCGGATGGTTTTTTCCTCTGTCCTGCCAAACCGTTCCTGTTAAATCAAAACCGGCGGCGCCCGTTTTTCCATCCGCAAAACCGTTGCCGAAAATGCTGTTGCGTTCTATTCAACAAAATGCTATAATCGGAGCATATCATAATAAGACGTGCACCGAGGAAAATATCATCCTTGCTGCAATCATTCAACGATTTTTCCCGGGAGGTTCCGTTTATGTCCACCGTTGCAGCCATTTCCACGCCCCTCGCCGCCGGCGGGATCGGCATGATCCGCATATCGGGCGAAAACGCCATAAACATCGCCGCGCAGTGCTTTCGTCCCGTTTCGGGGAAGGCCGTTTCCGACATGCGGGGCTACACCGCCGCCTACGGCACGTTTTACGACGAAGCGGGGGAGATCGACGACGGCGTGCTGCTCGTTTACCGCGCCCCCAAAAGCTACACCGGGGAAAACGTGGCGGAGCTGAGCTGCCACGGCGGCATCTTTCTGCTGCAGAAGGTGCTGCGGCGGGTGCTGCAGCTGGGAGCGGAGACTGCCGCGCCCGGCGAATTCACCAAGCGCGCTTTCTTAAACGGCAAAATGGACCTTTCACAGGCCGAAAGCGTGATGAACCTGATCTCGGCGCAGGGGGAGCAGGCGCTTTCCGCCGCCCGCGCCACCCTGCGGGGCGCGGTGAGCCGCGAGGCGGACGCCGTTTGCCGAACGCTGATTGAAGCCGACGCCGCCCTTGCCGCCTGGGCGGACTATCCGGACGAGGATATCCCGGCGGTGGAAAACAAATCGCTGGAAGCAACCCTTTCCGATTGCAGACAACGGCTGCAGACGCTCATCGGCGCCTACGACCGGGGCAAAGCGGTCACTGCGGGCGTGAACACCGTGATCTGCGGCAAGCCGAACGTAGGGAAGTCCACCCTGATGAATCTGCTCTCGGGCTGCGAGCGTTCCATCGTGACCCCCGTTGCCGGCACCACCCGTGACGTGGTGGAGGAGACCGTGCGTGTGGGGAACATCCTGCTCCACCTTTCCGACACCGCCGGCATCCGGCAGACAAACGATACCGTGGAAAAAATCGGGGTGCAGCGGGCAAAAGAAAAAGCGGACGACGCCGCCCTGATTCTGCTGGTGCTGGACGCCTCCCGCCCGTTGGATGAAGAAGACCGCGCGATGCTTGCGGACACCGCCGGAAAACGACGCATCGCCATCCTGAATAAAAGCGACCTGCCCGCCGCCTTATCGCCGGACGACCTCAAAGCGGAGGTCGACCGCTGCCTTGTTATCAGCGCCAGACACAGCGAAGAAGCCCTCCCGGTTCTGCAGGAGGCGCTGGAAGAGGTGCTGGGCACGGCGGGGCTGGATTTCAACCAGACGCTGCTGGCAAGCGAGCGGCAGCGGGACTGCTGCGAAAACGCCCTGCAGAGCGTGACCCGCGCACTGAAAGCGCTCGACGCCGGCATGACCGTGGACGCGGTGACCGTGGACATCGACTGCGCCGTAGAGGCGCTGCTCACCCTCACCGGGCAGCGGGCGGGGGAGGCGGTGGTGAACGCCGTGTTCGAAAAATTCTGCGTCGGCAAATAACACTCCCGGCAAATAGAACCGAATTAACGAATCAACGCCTGCAGCA
Organism: Oscillospiraceae bacterium; assembly: GCA_902782845.1. Taxonomy (GTDB): domain Bacteria; phylum Bacillota; class Clostridia; order Oscillospirales; family Acutalibacteraceae; genus RUG806. The sequence goes on from CACZOP010000029.1 coordinate 10,894, forward strand.
GCAGCACGGCCCCAGCGCCGAGGGCTGCCGCAAGCACCAGTCTGAGCGCGGCGGAGATACGCAACACCGCCCGCTCGTTTTGATTTTTGGGCGGCTTCAACGTGTTTTTCAGCACCGAAGCCGCCTTTTCCCGGATCCCCGCTTCGCCCATACCGAAGTATTCCGGCTTTACAAAAAAGATCACCTTTTCAAAATAATCGCTTTCCGGCTGCGGCACCTCCACCACCTGCCGGTTGACTCCCTTGAGCATCGCTTTTTCCTCCGTTTTCTTCTTATTTTGAATCCAACTCCAGTTTTCTCCGAATCTCCTCCGCTTATGCAAGGCGTTTCTTTGTCGCTGTAAATTCCTCCGTTTTACTGAACCATTCCGCGTTTTTCCGGTGACTTTCGTCATCCCGTGCGTGTAAAGCATACTATACGTTCTGTATATTTACCTTTTGTTTTCTCCGGATTTTGTCATTTTTCGCTGTCAAAAACTTTGTTCAAAATGTTGATAACTCCCACTGTATCCCCGATAAAACAGTGTTTTTTATGTTCAAAACTCAAATCCGGGAGAATATTTGCAATTTTTTCATCTATACAGGTTGTTTTATCCGTTTTTTACCCTATACAAAATGGATTTATTTTTTAAATAAAATTTTCCGTAAATTTTGTTTAAATTTCCATATTTTTCACGAAAACGCTTCTTTTTTCCATTCGCAAAATTTTTATACATTTTTTGATTTTTCTATTGCTTTTTTCAAGCGTCTTCTGTATAATAATGAAGCTAATACCCTTTTTTATTAGAATTAATCTTTTATTGATATAGCCAATCCGAAATTTATAATGGGGGAATCCGAGATGAAATCAACGGCAAAATCGCTGTCTGTCATACTGGCAGTTCTCATGCTCGTATGCAGCTTTCAGATCATACTGCAACCGAAGGCAAACGCGGAAGAAGGGAAGTGGCTCGCCACCTGGAGCACCAGTCAGGTGGATCCGTCCATCACACTTTCGGGCGTAACGTTCCAGGACGTGATCCCCACCAACTCCACCCTGCGTACCGAGATCGTGGTGACCTCCGCCGGAACGAAGCTGCGCTTCAGCTTCTCGAACCAATACGGTAAATCGCCCGTGACCATCAACGGCGCAAACGTCGCCCGCACAAAAGGCGAGTACAAAGCGCAGATCCAGGAAGGCACGCTGGTGCCCATCACCTTCGGCGGCAGCAAAGCCGTTACCATTCCCGCCGGGCAGCGGATCACCTCCGATATGGTGGACTTTACCACGCGTGCGCTCGACAGGCTCAGCATCAGCCTGTTCATCGAAAACACCTGCTATATCTCCACCGCCGGTCTTTCCAACGGCAGAACCTATATGAACGCGGGCGGTATCCTGTTCGGCAGATCCAAGATCAACGACGCCGCGCTCCCCAACGCGGATGAGATCAGCCTCGGCTCCGGCACGATCACCTATCACGTGATTCCCTTCCTTGAAGAAGTGGATTCCCTCTCGCCCGATCCCAACGCGAGCTGCGCCGTGTTCATCGGCGACTCCACGCTTGTGAACGACACCTATCTTGATTATGCCCGCCGCATCGTGAGCACAGGCCGCGACAACATCAGCGTGGTGAACGAAGCCATCATCGGCAACAAGCTCCTTTCAGACGGCAGCGGACTGATCGGCAGGCTCTACGGCGACGCGATGATCAACCGCTACAAGCGCGACGTGCTGGATATGCCGGGCGTGAAATACTGCTTTGTAAAGATCGGCCTGAACGATATTCTTCACCAGTTCTCAAAATCCCTTGCAGAGAACACGCCGAAATACTCGACCGACCAGATCATTGCCGGCTACCGCACACTGATCGATCAGGCGCACCAAAGAGGCATCCGTATCTATTTCTTTACAAAATCCCCCTGGAACGGCTATAAGCGCAGCTTTTTGGGGCAGACCGACGACCTGAACTGGAACCGGTCCGCGCAGGATATGTGCGACGTGCTTTCGGAATGGGCGCGGACCAATACGCTCGCCGACGGCTACATCGACTGTCTGGCGCTGGCGGATCCCTCCGACAGAACGAAGCTCTGCTCCACCTTCACCCCCGACGGCGCGCACCTGACCGATCTCGGCTCGGTGGCGCTGGCGGATCTGATCCCGCTGGAATACGTGGGCGTCAACTCCGCCTACGGCAGCTCCGCTGCGGCGCTGCTGAATGTTGATCCCTACGCAGAGAAAAACGCGATCCTGCAGCGGATGTTCAACGGCACGGTTCCCGCCACCACCGCGGCGCCTGCCACACAGCGGGCGACGCAGTCCCAGAACACGCCCGCAACACAGCAGCCCGCAACGCAGCAGCCCGCTGCCACGGCGGCAAACAACAACACGACCGCAAAATCCACTACAGCCGCAAATAACAGCACGACCACCACGCGGGCGGCGGCCACAACCACCGAAACGACGACCGGCGCCGAAGTCACCACGAATACCGGCGCCAGCCCTTCCACCTATGTGGGGATCACCGAAGAACCCTTTACCAGCGAAGCGGCGTTCACCTATTCCTACAGCCCCGCCTCCGCGGCGAACGGCATGGAACAGGATGTAAACTACAACGCGCTGGATGAAGCCCCCGCGGAAGAAAACGCCCGCCTCGGCTCCGGCGCTCCCATCGCTTTCATCCTGATCCTGCTCATGGTCCTGATGATCGCAGCCGCCGTGGTGGTTCTCACCGTCAGCAGAAGAAATGAAGAAGAAAGTGAAGTAATATAAAAATGTTTTCTTTTCCTATTGGTATTATTACCGAAAGTTTCCGCACAGACGTCCGTTCCGCGATAAAAAAAGCCGCGGCTCTGGGCGCAGAGGGCGTGCAGATCTACGCGACAAAAGGGGAGACCGCTCCCGAAAATCTCTCTCCCGCGCAAAGAAGAGAGCTGCTGGATTTTATCAAAAGCAACGGGATCACGGTATCCGCGCTTTGCGGCGACCTGGGCTGCGGATTCTTCCGCCCCGAACGGAACCCGGCGCTGATTGAAAAATCCAAGCGGATCATGGATCTTGCCAAAGATATGGAGACCGACGTGGTCACCACCCACATCGGCGTGGTTCCCGAGGATCCGTCCCATCCACGGTATGCCGTCATGCAGGAAGCCTGCGGTCAGCTGGCGGAATACGCCGACAGCATCGGCGCGCATTTTGCCGTGGAGACCGGCCCCGAGACCTCGCTGACGCTCAAGCGGTTTTTAGACAGTCTGCATTCCACCGGCGTATCGGTCAACCTGGATCCTGCGAATCTCGTGATGGTCACGGGCGACGATCCCGTGCAGGCGGTGTATAACTTAAAGGACTACATCGTCCACACCCACGCGAAAGACGGCGTGAAGCTCTACCATCGCGACCCGGAGCTGATCTACGGCGTGAAAGAAGACGACGCGCTGGTCACCGCCCCCAGCTTCGAAGAGGTGCCGCTCGGCAAAGGCAGCGTCCCCTTCAAAGAATACCTCGCGGCGTTGGAAGATATCGGCTACCGCGGTTTTCTGACCATCGAAAGGGAAGTCGGCGACGACCCTGCGGCGGATATCGCGACGGCAGTGTCCTTCCTTCGCGGTTTTTACGGCTGAACATCTTTTCTTACAAGAAAGCGCTTCCCTCTGTCCTGCGGAGAAGTTTCCTATCAAATCAAAAAACGGAAGAGCCACGCCGGCTTTTCCGTTTTTCTTTTTCATTCTGTCACCGGAAGCGGCAGCTTCGTTCCAAAGGGGACGACGCCTGTTTTGCCGTTCCGTATCAGCGCCTGTCCGTTCCGCCGTAACGGGCGCGTTCGCCGCCGATAAATTTCGGCCGCGTTCTCGCGCAAACCAGATTCGCTTCGCCGATTTTTTTGATGCTGAGCCGCACCGGCACCGCCACGTCCCGGAGATGCATGCCGATCAGCGTGTCGCCGATATCCATCCCGGCGTGGGCTCTCACGTGCTCCACCGCCACCGGGGAGCTGAACCGGCGAAACGCGGTGGTGGCAAAGGAACCGCCGCCATGCTCCCAGGGGCAGACGTTCACGATCTCATAACCGTATTTTTCCGCAGCTTCCTCTTCCAGAATCAAAGCGCGGTTCAGATGCTCGCAGCACTGTGCGGCAAGATAGATCCCGTTTTCCCGCAAAACCGGATAAATTCCCTCAAACAGGGCTTCGGCGGCTTCCAGGCTGGAGCCTTTTCCGATGCGGTTCCCCAACATTTCGCTGGAGGAGCAGCCGACCACAAAGAGGTCGCCTGCTTTCAAACGGGCCTCCGCCAGCAATTCCCGCGCCGCCCCGGCGCCCGCTTCTCTGATCGCGGCGGCGTCAAACGTAGATTTCTGATCCATCTTTCATCAACTCTCTTTTCTTTCTGTCATTCTTCTGATGGCGGGAACGGCGCACAGCGCCCGGAACAGCAATGCCGAGAGCACCAGTCCGCCCGCCGCCTGCAGCAGATTTGCCGGAACGCTTGCGGCCGCGGCAAGCCCGTAGCCGAGAAGCAGGCTTTCATAGGCAAAATAGCCCGTTACCATCCAGATCTCGCCCGCAAAAGCGGAAACGATCGCCGGCAAAAGGGAGGTCGTTCTGATCTTTTTACGCAGGGCAAGAAAGAGGACCGCGGCCAGCAGCGCCATCAGGCCTTTGATCACCAGCGTTCCCGGCGCATACTGCGCATATCCCAAAAAGACGTCCGAAAGCATGGAGCCCAGCGCCCCTGCCGCCATCCCATACACCGGCCCCAAAAAGAAAGCGCCGAGGAGCACGATGCAGTCGCCCATGTTGACGTAACCCTTCGTGGCGGGGATCGGGATATTCACGATCATCGTCGCCACACAGGTCAGGGCGGCAAACACAGCGGCTGTCACCAGACGCAGCAGCTTCGTCTGTCTCATGCCGAACACCTCCGATTACATACCGATTTTGTAGGTATTATAGCTTCTTTTCTTTTGTTTGTCAACAGGCGTTTTTCCGCGGTCCCGTTACGGTTCCGCCCGTTTACGGCGTCGCCTCGCCCGCGTTTCTTTCCCGCATCACCTGAATGGCGCTCACGTGGTTGCTGTACAGCTTGATGTTGCTGCTGCCGTACACCGTATCCTGCAGATACTGCGCCATCGGCGGGTAATCCACGATCCATACCCAGGCGTATCCCATGTAGTCCATCCGGAAATCCTCCGTGGGAACGGTGAGAGGGATCACGTCGAAATTATACCACTTGTTGAGCAACGCTTTGGTTCCATAGCCGATGATCTTGGTGGTGGGGCAGTCGGTCTTCACGTATTTCAGCAGGGTGGAAACCGCATTCTTCATCTGCTTCGCGTCCAGCTCGCTGCAGCGCCCGATCAGCGCCATGATAAACTGCCGCTGCCTGCGGGTACGGCTCACGTCGCCGTCGGCGTCGCATTTCCGGATCCGGCAATACATCAGCGCCTGCGCGCCGTTCAGCCGGACCTTCTCGCCGTATTCGCCGAGATTCCCCATGGCGTTGGCTTCATATTCCATCACGGGGACCTCCACGCCGCCGATCACATCCACAATGGAGGAAAAGGAATCAAAATTCACCGAAACGTAGTAATCGATCTTCACCTTAAAATCGTTTTCCACCGTCTGCACCAGGCAGTCGGCGCCGCCGTTGCCATAGGCGGAATTGATCTTGCCGTAGCCCTCGCCGCGGCTTGTTTTGATATAGGTATAGCTGTCGCGCATAATGGAGGTCAGGTAAACCTTCTTTGTTTTTTCGTTCACCGAAACCAGCATGATCACGTCGGAATTTCCGCCGGTGGCGTCGATTCCCATCAGCAGGATATTCGTCACCTCGTCTGAATGCATCAGGGAATTGTCGGTATTGTTGGTCGCCCAGGTTTTCAGGATGGAAGACAGGGTATTGTTGCCCTGGATCTCCTCCAGCACGTCAAAGGAATCGGCAATCCGGCCTTCTTTGTTTTTTAATTCCTCTGCGGATTCGATCTCCACGACCTCATCGGAATCACCATCGTGCCTGTCACGATCAAAATGAAACGCGCGAAACAGGCAGACGATCCCCAAAATTATCGCCAGAACGACGACGGCGGCTACGATTAAAA
>CACZOP010000030.1 GCA_902782845.1 Oscillospiraceae bacterium
AGAAGCACCGACCGAGCCGGGAGGCGAGACCGGCGTGCTACCCGGTGAGGGAAAACTCTGTGTCAAATTTCGATTCTTAAATGCAAAAGCGCCTTTTTTTTCTTGACTATTACGTTTCATGATGGTATAATCAGTATAACAAATCATACAAATCATACTCAGAAAGGAAGATTTCCATGAGCAGGCCAAACGGCAAATACGCCTGGAGCGTCACCGTGGGCGCGAAAGGGCAGATCGTGATCCCCAAAGAAGCGCGGGAGGTTTTCGGCATCTCTCCGGGGGATACGCTTCTGGTGCTTGGCGACAAAAAACGGGGCATCGCGATCCCGCCGAAGTCCACATTCTCAAAACTCGGAGCGCAGGTGTTCGGCACGGAGGAAACGGAGGAAACGGAAGAATGAATCTGCTGGAAGTGAAAGGCCTTTGCAAATCCTATCCCGGATTTCAGTTGGAAAACGTTTCGTTTGCCGTCCGCGAGGGCAGCATCATGGGCTTTATCGGCCGCAACGGAGCGGGGAAGACCACCACGCTCAAGTCGATATTGCATATCGTACATCCGGATGCCGGCGAGATCCGGTATTTCGGCATGGATTTTGCGGGGCACGAGGGCGAGATCAAACAGCAGATCGGTTTTGCAGGCGGCGCGGTGGATTATTATAAGCGCAAGCCCATCAAAAAGCTGCTGGAAGTGACAAAGCGCTTTTATGAAACCTGGGACGACGAGGCCTGCCGAAAGTATCTGGCGCTGTTTTCGCTGGATGAAAACAAAATGCCCGGAGAACTCAGCGAGGGCATGCGGGTCAAGCTCAGCTTAACGCTGGCGCTGTCGCACGGCGCAAGGCTGCTGCTTCTCGACGAACCCACCAGCGGGCTGGATCCCGTTTCCCGCGAGGAGCTGCTGGATACCTTCCGTTATCTGCGCGAACGCGGCGTTGCGATCCTGTTTTCCACTCACATCACCTCGGATCTCGAAAAGTGCGCCGACGATATCACCTATATCGCTAAAGGAAAGCTGATCGCAAGCGAACCGATGGCGGCGTTTATGGCGCGCTGCAGAGAAACGGGCGTGGGCAATACGCTGGATGAGATCATGGTGCATTACGAAAAGGAGAATCTGTATGAAAAAGCTGCTGAATAAAGAGATCCGGCTTTCGGCGTCCCCCTTATCCTGGATCTTTCTCGCCGGGGCGCTGATGACCCTGCTCCCGGGCTATCCCATTCTGGTGGGCGCGTTCTTCGTCTGCTTCGGCGTGTTTCATTCGTTCCAGACCGCGCGGGAGGCCAACGATATCCTCTATACCGTGCTGCTGCCGGTAAAAAAGGCGGATTGCGTCACGGCAAAATACGCGTTTACCTGCCTGATCCAGCTGCTGGGATTTTTGATCGCGGCGGCGCTCACGGCGGTGCGTATGACCCTGCTCAAAGCGGCCGCGCCATATGTTCATAACGCGCTGATGAACGCCACGCCCCTGTTCCTTGCCTTCATGCTGCTGATCTTCACCGCCTTTAACAGTGTGTTCATTCCGGGGTTTTTCAAAACCGGCTATAAGCTGGGCTTTCCTTTCCTGCGGTTCGGGATCGTCTGTCTGCTTCTGATCTCGGCGGGGGAGGCGCTGCACTACTTCCCGGGGCTTTCGTTTTTCAATGCCCCCGGCGGCGAAGGGTTGGGACTGCAATGCGGGATTCTCGCCGCGGCGACGGTCATTTATGTCCTCGGGACGTTTGCCGCTTGCCGTGTTTCCCGAAAACGGTTCGAGCGGATCGATCTGTAAATCGGAATTTGCGGAGCAAATTCGTTGAATGTTGAATAAAGAATAATGAATTATTCATCATTTCAAATTCCGATTTGCCGCTCAGAAAAAAATCTTGACAAACCAAAATCCCCGGCGTATAATGTCACCAAAGGCCACGATCAAGCAAAGTACTGCTTTATGAACTGCACCCAGAGAGCGGCCGCCGGTGAAAATGCCGCAGCAGCCAAAGCAGGAAGAACCCTTGTTAGCCGCAAACCGAACCGCGGGAAGTTTGTCGCTTCGCCGTCAGTAGGGGCGCCGGGGATGCCCGTTACAGCAAACGGCTTTCAGAAGGAAGCCCAAAGGGGTCCCCGATCGGGGGCAAGATAGGTGGTACCGCGGGTTACAGTTGCTCGTCCTATGGGATGAACAGCTGTATTTTGTTTTATCGGAGGAGGATCATCACATGAAACACATCGACGTCAAAGACATTTTCTCAAACAAGGATTATCTCGGCAAATCCGTCACCGTCTGCGGCTGGGTCCGCACGGCCCGGGATTCCAAAAACGTGGCGTTTTTAGCGCTCAACGACGGCACGACGTTGAATCACTTGCAGATCGTGATCGACAAGGCCGGCGGAAAAACCCTGCCCGAGCAGGCCGGGAAGCTGGGCGCGTCCATCAAGGTCGTGGGCACTGTGGTGGAGAACATGAACAACGGCTCGCCCGAAGTAAACGCCGAAGAGATCACGGTGCTCGGCGTCTGCCCGCCGGATTACCCGCTGCAGAAAAAATTCCAGAAGCTCGAGACGCTGCGCGAGATGCCCCATATCCGGGTGCGTACCAACACCTTCAACGCCGTGTTCCGCGTGCGCAGCATCATGGCGGCTTCCATCCACCGCTTCTTCCAGGACAGAGGCTTCATCTACGTGCATACGCCCCTGATCACCGCCAGCGACTGCGAGGGCGCGGGGGAGATGTTCCGGGTCACCACGCAGGATTTTGCGGACGCCGCGAAATATAAAACCGAAGAAGAATACTACGCCGACGATTTCTTCGGCAAAAAGGCGGGGCTCAGCGTTTCCGGCCAGCTGGAGGGCGAGGGCATGGCCATGGGCATGGGAAAGATTTATACCTTCGGTCCCTCCTTCCGGGCGGAAAAATCCAACACCCTCAGGCACGTGGCGGAGTTCTGGCACGTGGAGCCCGAGATCGCCTTCTGCGAGCTGCCGGATCTGATCGAGATCGCGGAAGAAATGATCAAGTATATCATCAAAGACTATATGGAAAAATGCCCCGAGGAGCTGAAATTCTTCGAGGAACGCTTTGAAAAGGGCCTCACCGAGAAGCTGAAAAACGTGGTGGAGAACGATTTCGCTGTGGTGGACTACACCGAGGCCATCGACCTGCTCTTAAAGGCGGACGTGAAATTCGAGTTCCCCGTTTCGTGGGGCTGCGACCTGCAGAGTGAGCACGAGCGCTATATCACCGAGCAGATCTACAAAAAACCCGTGTTCCTCATCAACTACCCCAAAGAGATCAAGTCCTTCTATATGAAACAGAATCCCGACGGCAAAACCGTGGCGGCCACCGACCTGCTGGTGCCGGGCGTGGGCGAGATCATCGGCGGCAGCGAGAGAGAAGCGGACTACGATAAGCTGGTGGCGGCCATGGACGCTCGCGGGATGAACAAAGCGGACTATGCCGACTATCTGGATCTCCGCAAGTTCGGCAGCGTGCCCCACAGCGGCTTCGGCCTCGGCTTCGAGCGCATCATCATGTACGCCACCGGCATGGCCAACATCCGCGATGTGATCTTCTATCCCCGCACCGTGGGCAATATCCGGTAACCAATTCCGAACGCCCCATTTATCATTAAAAAGGAGGGTTTTCTTATGTCAAGCCATCTCGTATTTCCGGCGGACTACGATCCGAAGCTCTCGCTGCGGGAGACGCAGCGGGCCATCAAGCTCACCAAAGACACCTTTCAGATAAAACTCTCTGCAGCCCTGCATCTCGACCGGGTCACGGCGCCCCTCATGGTTACGCAGGCTTCCGGCATCAACGACGACTTAAACGGCGTGGAGCGCAAGGTCCACTTTACCATGAAAGAAGTGGACGGCACCGCCGAGGTGGTGCAGAGCCTCGCAAAATGGAAGCGCATGGCGCTCTACCGCTACGGCTATCAGCCGGGGGAGGGCATCTACACCGACATGAACGCCATCCGCAGGGACGACGACTGCGATAACCTCCATTCCCTGTTTGTGGACCAGTGGGACTGGGAGCGGGTCATCACCCGCGAGGAACGCACGCTCGGATTCCTGAAATCCGTGGTGCAAAAAATCGTAAAAGCGCTGGCGGAAACCAACGCCGTGCTCAAAGAAGCCTATCCCGTCCTCACTGCCGAAATCAACGAAAACGTGACCTTTATCACCACACAGAAGGCGGAGGACCGCTATCCCGATAAAACGCCCAAGGAGCGCGAAAACCTCCTCACAAAGGAATACGGCTCCCTGTTCCTCATGCAGATCGGCGGCGCGCTGAAGAGCGGACAGAAGCACGACGGCCGCGCCCCCGACTACGACGACTGGTCCTTAAACGGCGACATCCTGATTTGGGATCCGGTGCTGGACTGCGCCGTGGAGATCAGCTCCATGGGCGTCCGGGTGGACGCCGAATCCCTGCACCGGCAGCTCACTGTCGCAGGGGCTCTCGGGCGGGAACGCTTCCCCTACCATCAGGGAATCCTCAACGGTACGCTGCCCCTCACCATCGGCGGCGGGCTGGGGCAGTCCCGCATCTGCATGCTGCTCATGCAGAAGGCCCACATCGGCGAAGTGCAGGCGGCCATCTGGCCCGAGGAAATGCGCACGCTTTGCGCCGCCCACGGCATCAACCTGCTGTAAAGAGTAAAAAGGCTCATATCTCAGCCCCGGAAAAACAGAGATCCCTGAAC
>CACZOP010000031.1 GCA_902782845.1 Oscillospiraceae bacterium
AACAGCGCGTCGCCCAGCTCCACGCCGGTCATCACAAGCAGTTTGCCGGCATACCGCTCCCTGCAGGCGGACGCGTCGAGCACCGAAGCGCGGATCTTATTGAAAACGTCGTCCTCCGCCGCGTATTCACAGTCGCAGTGGTCGGTGACGGCAAGCCCCGAAAGCCCCGCGCCGATCGCCGCTTCGCACATGGCTTCCACCGGCGCCCTGGAATCATGAGAATGGAGCGTATGGGTATGGCAGTTATAAATCAATCCGGTTCGCCTCCTGCGTTTTCTGCAAATATTTTACGCGTTTTTTTGCCGGAAATCAAGTGGGAATCAGATTCGGAACGCATGTTTTTGAATGCGGCGTTTTCCCGACGCTGCAAACGGCTCAATCCCGTTCTTCAACCGGCAAACGATCGTGGCCGTCAGCGCCGGAGCAATACGATGATCCCGGATGCAGTCAGTCCGCATCCCGTACTCTGTTGAAAGGAGCTTTCTTATGGATAATTACAGTTTTGACCGTCTTGTGGCGCTGCTGATCGAAAAAAATTACCGCGTCACCGCGGCGGAATCCTGCACCGGCGGCCTGTTCTGCGCCGGCGTCGTCTCGGTGGCGGACGCTTCCAAGGTCTTCGACCGGGGCTTCGTCACCTACAGCGAAGCGGCGAAGACCGCGCTGGTGGGCGTGCCGCCCGAGATGATTGCCGGATACGGCGTGGTCAGCGAGCAAACGGCTGCCGCCATGGCAAAGGGCGCCTGCATAAAAGCGGGCGCAGACGTTGGCGTGGGGATCACCGGCTTTGCCGGCCCCTCCGGCGGGGATCAGTTCGCTCCCCTCGGCACGGTCTGCTTCGGCTTCTGCGTGGGCGGCAGCGTTTCCACCGCAAGAATGGATTGGGGCGCCATCGGCCGCAACTCCGTCCGCGAAGCCGCCGTCCGCTTTGCCTGTGAAAAACTCTGCGCCCTGCTCGAAACGGAAACAGGGGCGTGATCGGACCGGAAAACGTCGGCAACCCGCTTGAGCGCACATTGTGCAAAAATGTGCGCACATTGTGCAAAAATGTGACGCAGAGAAAGAGTAAGAGACAGAGATAGAGAAAGATTCAGAAACAGAAAAGAGGCAGAGGCAGAGAAGATCCGCCGTTGCATATGCCGGGAGTCAGGTCAATTCTGTGTTGATTTATATCATCTTCGGATTGATTTTTTCTTTTGTTTGTTGTACAATAAAATCAAGAAAGAATCCGGGAGAATGAAAATGAAACTTGCTGTGATCGGGGGCGGCGGCGTCCGCTCCATGTTCCTTGCCAAAAGCATTGCCGGGAAGGCTGCGGCGCTTGGTATTTCCGAACTGGTGTTTATGGATAACAACGCCGAAAAATTGAATATTTATGGAAAAATGGCGCAGATCGTCGCCGGCAGATTGGCGCCGTCGCTGCGGTTTGTGCTGACCACGGACGCGGAGGAAGCCGTGCGCGACGCGGACTACGTGATCACCACCATTCGTGTGGGCGAGGACGCTATGCGGGTAAAGGACGAGCGGATCGCGCTGAACATGGGCGTGCTGGGGCAGGAGACCACCGGAGCGGCAGGTCTGAGCTTTGCCATGCGAAGCGTAGGCGCGCTTGCCGGTTATTGCGAGCTTGTAAAGCGCTGCGGCAAGCCCGGCTGTAAGATCTTTAATTTTACCAATCCGGCGGGGGTGGTATCGCAGACGCTGCGGGATATGGGTTATGATTTTACATACGGTATCTGCGACGCGCCGAGCGGTATGCTGCATACCTTTGAAAAGCTTTACGGCGCGCCGGAGGGCAGCGCAAAGGGCGAGGTCTACGGGCTCAACCACCTTTCTTATTTTAAATCCGTAACCATGAACGGCAGGGAAGTGCTGCACGAGCTGATCGAAAACGACAGGGCGTATACAGAAACGGATCTGCGCTATTTTGAAAAATCCCTGCTGCGGGAGCGGAACGCCATTCTGAACGAGTATCTGTATTATTTTTATTATCGCGAGAAGGCGGTGGCGAACATATTGAACGCGCCGCAGACCCGCGGCGAGCAGATCGCCGCGATCAATGAAAAAATGACGGCGGAGCTGAAGGCCATCGACGTGGAAAAAGACTTCGACCGGGCGTTGGCGATTTTCGAGCACTGGTACGGCGAACGGGAGAATAATTACATGGCGGCGGAGTCCGGCGTGAAACGGCAGACAAAGTGGCGTTTCGATATGTATGAAAAGGACGACGGCGGCTATGCCGGCGTGGCGCTGAAATTCATGGAGATCGCCAAAGGCGGCAAGCCGGATTCCATGATCCTCTGTGTGCCGAACGGCGGCGCCATCGAAGGCCTGCGGGACGACGACGTGGTGGAGATCACCTGCGATATCGTCGACGGCGAAGCGTTCCCCCACCGGTTCGGCGCTGTGGACGAACAGAATCTGGAACTGATCCGCCGGGTGAAGATCTATGAACGGCTGGCAAGCGAAGCCATCCGCACCCGTTCGCGGACAAAGGCGGTGGAAGCGCTTACGCTGCATCCGCTGGTTGCAAGCTACAGTCTGGCAACTGCCCTGACGGACGCGTATCTGGAGCACAATCGGGCATACATCGGAGAATGGAACTGAGAAACAACGGAGGACGGATTCCCATGAGCTTTATTGCCGGCGCCGCGTCTGCGAACGTGGATCTGCTGTATCAGAATATGCCCCGCATTCCCGCGCCGGGGGAGGAAGTGTATACCGACGATTTTTCTCTGCAGCTCGGCGGCGGGCTTGCCGCCACGCTCATCAACCTCGGACGGCTCGGGGTGCCGGCAAAGATCGCCACGGAGCTGGGCGACGATCTTTTTTCGTCTTTTGCGAAAGCGGAATTTTCAAAAAGCGGCGTTTCTCCCCTGAATCTGTACCACGGCGACAAGATCCCGGTGAACATTACAAGCGCCGTGATCTTAAAAGACGACCGGAGTTTCATCAGCTACGGCAAAGGCGATCTGGAGGCCGACGCCGGTGCGCAGGAAGCGTTTTACGGGATGGCGAAGGGCGCGAAGCTCTGCCTGATGAATTCCTTGGGCTTTGCAGACGTCTACCGCCGTTTGAAAAAGGAAGGCACTGTGATGGTGCTGGATATGGGCTGGGACGACGACCTGAGCTTTGAAAAATACGGAGAACTGCTGGACGTTGCGGACTATTACACGCCGAACCGCAAGGAGGCGGCAAAGCTCACCGGCTGTGTTGACCCCATGGACGCCGCGCTGGCGCTGAAAGAACGGTTCCGGAACGTGGTGGTCAAGGCGGATAAGGACGGCTGTATCGGTGTGGACGACAACGGCGCGTTTTTCTGCCCGAGCCTGCAGGCGTTCCGGCACGTGGACAGCACCGGCGCAGGGGACGCCTTCCTTGCCGGCTTCTGCTACGGATTATATTATGATTATCCGCTGCGGGACTGCATCCTTTTCGGCAATATCACCGGCGGCAAAGCGGTGACGGCCGTGGGGGCGCTTTCTGCTTACGTTACGGAGCCGGAGCTGCTGGAAACGTATCGGAACATACGGGAGACAGAGCAATGACAAACGGATATTTTGACGGTTCCATGCCCAGAAAGGTGCTGGAATATTATCTTTCGCACGCTGCCAGCGCCCAGTGGATCTCGCAAAGCGAAACGCTGGACGACGATATTCGTGTGATATTGAAAACGGGCTTAAAATTCCTCGGCAGGGCCGCCGGGATCTGGAAGGGCGACGGCGACGAAGAGGGGCATTTCGCGCGGGCAAAGCAGGCCGCGGATAAGATCCACGCCGCCGACCCGGAGGTGATTCTGCAGGCCTGCCTATTCGAGGCTGTTTACCGGGAGGACGTGGAGACTGTTCCTGTGCCCTCGTGGGTGTTCGAGGCCTTCGGGCTTCCCGTGGAAACGCGCAATTTCAATTATGACGCCTGCCTGTTTCCGGCGGGGACCTGCACGTGGGATTGCATGCCGGATCTTTCAGAAACCGAGGCGCAGATGTGGTTTTATTATCGCGGGCGGCGCTATATCGACTGCGGCTACGAAGCCTTCCACATGGGGCAGATCCACCTGTATACCGGGCGGGACCGCGGCTATAAAGGCATCGGCAGAGTGATAGAGATGCTGCGGGCCTACGGGAAAGCCAACGCGAGACGGCACAAGGTGATTTTTGACGCCCATTCGCATTCGCTGGTGGTGAACGGAAAGAGCCTGCTGGACTATAACGCCATGCCTTTTACCCGCTTCCCGGTGCTGGACCGCCCCGGCGAGAAGCTGGTGCTGGTGCGGGAAGGGAAGTCCGGCGGCGGCATTTCGCCGGAGGGCGTTTATGAAAAGGCGCTGCCGTTTTTGTATGAATATGACAACTGGGGCGGCAGAGACTATTGGGCATATGAACACCAGACCTATGAAGAACGCGCGTGGAACCAGTGGTGGGGCGGCGACCAGATCTCGTGGTTTGCGAATCAGGACGAAGCGTCCCGGAACAGCTTTCTGGACTACAGCTTCAAATGGACGGCTGTCAATAACCCCGACGGCTTTTTCGCATTTCCGCTGATGCGGGGCATCGGCCCCGGCGGCGACGGACAGGACCGGACCTATAAAATGAACGACAGGTCGGACGCCTGCCCCAACGGGTTTTCGCAGGAGGACGCGGCCGCGGCGCTGCTCCATACCGGATATGAAAAATACCGCGCCTTTGCCAATCCCTCCATGCTGGACTACGGCGGGAAAGACGAGGACGATCCCGAAACCGGTGTGCGCTACCCCGAAAAGGTGGTGCTCTACGGCAGCTTCCAGCCCTATGTGGGAGCGGTTGCGGACGACTCCAACAGCGAGATCACCCGCATGTATTATATCGGCGGCGGCAAATACGCCTTCAGCTTTGTGATGCCCTATGCCGGAGAATACGATTTTGCCGTTTCAACATGGGGAACGCTTTCGGCCTGTGTGAGCACCGCGCATCCGTTCCCGTTCTCCGGGACCGGAGACAAGGGGAAACTTTTGATCCCGCAGGATAACACGGCGGTACGCGTGACCTTCGACTATATGAAGGACCGGATCGACGTGGAAATGCTGTCCTGAGCCTTTGTGAAGCGACGATGGACGTTGTTGTTCGTCCAATTTGTATATAATATTATACTATATTTATGTTTTTTTGTTAATAAACATCTTTTTTGTTGGACATTTGTTGGACACGGTTTGATATGATAAAGCAGGAAATCTGAGAAATCAGGTTTAAGAGCGCTGCCTGTGACGTTTTGTGACCGGCAGCATGCGGAAACCGGCGCAAACGGAAAGAAGGGGGATAGTCATGTCTCACGTTTTACTGAATCGACTGGCCATGCACGTCATGGTGCTGAAAGGAAACGGCAGCCTGCGGCGCCTGAAAAAAGCGGCGGCCGCGCCGATGGAGCAGAATACGGCGCTTCTCAAAAAAATCATCAAAAACAACCGGAACACCGAATTCGGGAAACTGCATCATTTTGATCGGATCCGGAATCTGGAGGATTTCAGAAAAAACGTCCCGCCTTCGGTTTATGAGGATTACGCCGAGGCCATCGAACGCACGAAAAACGGCGGGGAAAGCATTCTGACCGCGTCGAAGATCCTCGGTTATTCACGGACGTCGGGATCCTCCGGCGTGCCGAAGTATATCCCGGCGACGCAGGCGTCCTTGAAGGCCTACGTCCGCTATACCTGGACCCGGGCGCTGGCGCTGGGCGCGGCGGAGCTGAAAAAACAGGGCAAGCGCTTCCATCCGGGGCGCGGCGTGTTTTTGTCCCCCGCCACCAACGAGACGCTCCCGAACGGCCTGCCCTGCAGCAACATCGCCGAGATCGGCGCGCGGGAATACGGCAGATTTTATCCCTATATCCTCACCATCCCCACCAGGCGGCTGTTTGATATGCACGACGGGGATTACGTTTACAGCATCTACCGCTTTGCGCTGGCGGATCCGGACGTGACGTTCTTCTTTTCGGTGTTTTTCAGCGTGAACGTCAGCCAGCTTGCCTATCTGCGGAAAAACTGGAAAACCATCGTTGACGATATCGAAAAGGGCGTCATCAGCGACAGTGTGGATCTGAAGCCCGAGGTAAAAGCGGATCTCGCGAAGCGCGTGCGTCCCATGCCGGAGCGGGCGGCCTTCCTGCGGGCGCAGTTTGAACAGGGCTTCGACGAAACCCTCTTCCGGCGGATCTGGCCGAACCTTACCGTCATGTGCGGCATCGGCAACGCCTCGTTCAAGTCCGCGGCGGCGCACGTGCGCTCCGTGGCGGGAGGCGTTCCCTTTGATTTCTCCATCTACGGCGCGTCCGAAGGGCTTGTGGCCGCCTGTTACGAGCTGGAGAACACCGATATGCAGTTACTGACCGACAGCTGTTTCTACGAATTCGTTCCCTACGGCGAAGAAGAGGAGCGTTACCTGACCCTCGATCAGGTGGAGGCAGGGCAGAAATACGAGATCCTGATCACAACGCAGGCGGGGCTCTACCGCTACCGTCTGAAAGACGTGATCGAAGTGAAGGGCTTCCGCGGCAAATGCCCGCTGATCTCGTTTGTTTACCGCAAGGGGCAGCTCTTTAATATCGCCGGCGAAAAATTCAGCGAGGAGGATGCGCGCACCTCCATCGAAATGCTGGAAAAGGCCCACGGCGTTTCGGTTGACCACTGGATCTTTTATCAGGATGAGAGCGTGCAGCCCAACCGCTATGCGCTGGTGGTGGAAAGCGACGCCGATCTTGACTGGGACGCCTGCATCGACGAGATCGAGGACTATATCGGACAGTGCAATAAGCGTTATCCCAGCCAGCGCGCCAAATTCTTTATCGACCGGCTGGTTGTGAAAAAGCAGCAGCCCGGCACCCACGAAGCGTGGGCGAAGCGCTGCATTGAGCTCGGCGCTTCCGCCGCGCAGATCAAACCCGTGCACTCTTTAGACAATGAAGAAAAACGCAAATTCTTCCTTTCCCGCATCCAAACCGAGCAATAAAAAAACAATACACAGGAGGTTTTTCACATGAAAAAGAACATCAGAAACAGCTTTGCTTTGCTTTTGGCGGTACTGATGACGCTGTCCTGCTGCGCGACCGCCTTTGCGGCTACCAAGGATACTGTATATCAGTACGGCAAAGAGGGCGGCTATCTTGCCATCGGCGATTCCATCTCCCGCGGCTGCGGCGCCGACGGCTTCCATCTGGATGAGGACGGCACCTATCTGCCGGACGGCGAAGGGCAGTATGCGCGCTATGAGCTGCGCAACGTGCTTGGATGCGTGCCCTATCAGATCGCGCAGGCGGTCGGCTGCAAGGCTCCCGACGACATGACCGATCAGGACGCCACCTACTGGCCCTTTACCTATCCCGGCATGACCACGGCCGTCACGCTGGATCTTATGGGCATTGAAGACAACTTCAGGGATGAAAAGCTCAAATACGCCTATTATAAGGATATGCTCAACTACTTCGGCTACGAAGGCTCCTTTGACGGCGTGCGCGAAGGCGACGTGTTCGATCCCGCAACCGACGGCAAGTGCGGCAACATCATCGAGCTTGCGGGCAAGGCGGACCTCATCACCGTACAGCTTGGCATGTGTGATATTTTCTATCGCGCCTACCGCATCATCAGCAACGGCGGGATGCTTGCCGACGGATTGAGCTTCGATCTGAGCAGCCCCGAGGCCATCAAGAATCTGGTGGAAACCGCCATCACCGAAATGAAATTCGGCTATGAGTACTGGAAAAACAACTATCCCAAGCTCATTGAACGGCTCAAAGAGCTGAATCCCGACGCCACCATCGTGATGGTCGGTTCCTTCAACCTTGTGAACCAGCTGACCATCACCGACGATATGATCGCTCCCATCGGCTCCATCATTTCCGTGATCACGACGAATATGAACAAAATGTACCGTCAGTGGGAAAAACAGTACGGCGTACTGTATGCGGACGTGAGCAACACCGAAACGCTTGCCACCGAAAGCGACTGGGCGCTGCTGGGTGAATTCAAGGAGCATTCCTTCATCGGCACCCATCCCAGCCAGACCGGCTACGATTATATGGTCCGTCAGATCCTTGACGTTCTTCCCGAAAAGACCGCAAAGAGCGGCATCAACGTGGACCTCGGCAGATTCCAGAATGTGGATTACGTGCTTGTAAACGGCATCCCGGTAAAGAATTACACCATGGACGGCTTTGTTCTGTCCATCCCCTATAACGCGCCGGGCGCCGCGAATCTGACCATCGGTGTGAAGAACGACGACGGCACCATCTCCGTGCAGACCTATGAGCTGGAATACCACGCGGGGCAGGGCTACACCGCCTACCGTTTATACGGCAACAACGACATCGGGGGCACGGTGAAAAAGCCGTGGGTCAACTTTGTCAATCTGATCAAGTCTTTGTTCAATAAAATCGTCGATTGGTTCAAAGGCTTGTTCAACAAAGGATAACCCGTAAAATTTGCAATAAACCGCACGGCGGCGTACAACTGTCGTGCGGCTGCTTCTTTTGTCTCGCAGACAGATCGGCTGCGATTTTGTTCCGGAAAGGAGAAACATCCTTATGAAATGTCCAAAATGCGGGGGCGAGATCCCCTTTTATGACCTGAAGCCGAACTGCAAGCATTGCGGCGTCAACATCATGTATTTCACGCAGGAAGCGAACCTGATCCGCGACGCAAAGCGCACGGAGCTGGAAGGCGCCGCCGCCCGTATGGTGATCGCCCGCGTGAAAGCGGAGTTCATCGGCAGCAAGCTGGCGATTTTCCGGATGATCGTTTCGGTGCTGGCTGTGGCGGCGCTTCTGCTGCCCTTCGGCAGCGCGCATTATACGGCGCCGTTTCTCGATAAAACCTTTTCCATCGGGATCATCGGCGTTATTCAGGGGTTTAACGGCGGCGGCGACGGCCTTATCATGAGCCTCCCGGCGTTTTTGAACAGCGCGGTGTTTTCGGCGGCGACCAAAGCTGCTCTGGTCCCGACGCTGGTCTTTGTTCTGACTGCGCTGATAGACGTTGCCATCGTTGTGGCGCTGATCCTGGGGTTCCTGAATCTGACCAAGGGCGCGAAATTTATGAAAAATATTGCCCTTGTCGGCGCTGCGATATGCGTGATCGGCCAGATCGTCACCGTCATCACGGCGTCCGGCGCGGCGGAAACCAAGGCGGCAAGCGCCAGCTTCGGCTTCGGCGCGCTGGCGGCAGCCGCGATGTTCATGGTGGTTTTTTTCGCCAACCGCATTATGCTGAAAAAGGGCATTGAGCCGACTTATAAAGAAAACGACGTTAAGCGCAGAGAGCTGCTCTTAAAGGTTCGCGCAGGGGATGTGGACCTCGACAGTCTGCCGCTTCCGGTTTTTGAAAGTGAAGAAGAGCATGAAGAGCGCATGAAACATCTGGAAGAAGCGCTGAGAGCGGAAGAGGAGGGCAAGGAGCTATGAGCAAGCCGATGAGTAAAACCGGCAAGCGCGTGTTGATCGCGCTGGCGATCGTTGCCCTTGTGGGCGGCTGCCTCGGGGGCGTTGGCATCTACGCCCACGGCGAGCTGACCAAGCCGAAATTCCAACTGGACGATCCCAAGGTGGTTTCGGCACGGGAAGTCCCGAAAATCGAATCGGTGAATAACGGCACGGAAGCCGCTCCCCTTGATGAAAACGCGGTCTTCGACTATATTCACGATCTGTATACGGCCGCCATTGCCGCGGACGACGTGGAAACAAGCTGGCATACGGACGTAAAGCTCAAGGATTACGGCGAATCCATGACCACCCCCTTTGATGCGTCGGATGAAAACGTGATCCGCTACATCCTGAAGCAGGCGGGAGACCAGTTGAAGGACAACGTCTATCCCAAAGCGGACGGCGTTCTGAAAAGCGGTGAAAACGGCGTGTTTCAGTTCGATCTTTCCCGGGCGCAGGTAACGGGTATCACGGCGCAGCAGGGAAGATTCAACGATCGGAACGAGTATATCGACGACGAATTCTATTACATCAACTTTGAGGTCGATCCTTCCTGGGTGGACGTCGGGGCGATCCCCGGAAGCGAGACATATAAAAAGTTTACGGAAGTGCTTTCTCCTGCGATGACGGTGCACGACGCGAAGTTTGAAACACAGAGCGTAAGAATGTCGTTTAAGGTCGCCCGCCAGTACGACGAGCTGCTGTCGGCGGAGATCACCCGCAGCTACCGGGTGAAGGCGTCCGTTTCCCTGCAGGGGGATTACGCCGCGCTTGCGCCGGATGCGGCAGCCCCGTTTGAGGTTGAGACGCCCTACGAAGCGACGGAGAAAATCTCGTTCTTTTATTACGGCGCGCACTTTAACGTGAAGTGGCTCGCCGTGCAGCCCGACGACTGGCAGGCGCTGCCCGCCCGGGTGCAGGTCCATACGGACGAGGCGCAGGAAAACTTCAGGCTCACCTATACGGTATCCGACCCGAAGGTGATATCCATCGACGACGACGGCGTGATGCGTGTGGAGAAAAAGGGCGTGACCGACGAAGAAGTCACGGTCGGCATGCGTCTGGAATACAAGGGACATACGTATACCGACGAGCTGACGGTTTATGTTACAACATTGGAGGTGCAGAACGATGAGTCAAGATAAAGCGCAGGCGCCCGTAGTGATCGACGAGAATAAGCTGAGTTCCAACGTATTCCGGAGCTACAACTACATCGGCACCAAGGAGACGATCTCCTACCTGTTCAACGACTGGTCCAACACCTTCAATATCAACGGCTTCGGTCAGCGGTACATCTGGGACGTGGTGAAGATCGATTTCGGTATATCCGCCATCGTGGGTCTGTTCACCGGCGCGTGGGATATCATCAACGATACCTTTATTTCCGCCATTGTGGACAACACGCGGACCAGAATCGGTAAATTCCGCCCCTATCTGGTATTCTTCCAGATCCCCATGACGCTGATCGGTCTGCTCTATTGGTTTTTGCCGTATTTTTTCCCGAATACGGCCGGGACCTACATCCCGAAGCTGGTCTTCTATTTCATTTTCAGTGTGTTCACCGAAACCGCCGGCACCTTTACCGGCGTTGCCCGCAGCGGTTATATGAGCACCATCACGCCCAACCCCAACGAACGTGTGCGGCTGATTACCCTCGCGGAGCTGCTCACCGGCTACATGGGCGAGGACGTGCCGGGCTACGTGTTCGGGTTTATGTATGATATGATCACCACCGGCAAGTGGAAGATCCAGCTGCGCACCATCTTTATGGGCATGGGCGTGGGGACGGCGCTGGTATCTTCGGCGTTTACGTTCTGGTTCTTCCTGACCTCCAAAGAGCGTGTGCCGCAGTCGCTGGAGCATCCCGATCTCAAATCGGGCTTCCACGCCATTTTTACCAACTACCCGGTGCTGCTGATGACCCTTTCCGACTTCCTCGCGGGCTTCGGTGTGGGCACCAGCCAGCAGAACTACTGGATCGACGTGTTCGGCGGCGACAGTATGATCAACACGGCAAAAGCGCTGGTCAGCGGCATCTCGGCGCCTGTGGGCAGTATTTCCTACGC
>CACZOP010000032.1 GCA_902782845.1 Oscillospiraceae bacterium
AAGTCCGGGCTCCGCAGAGCAGGATAACGGCTAACGGCCGCCGAGGGTGACCTTAAGGGAAAGTGCAACAGAGATATACCGCCCGGCTTTTGCCGGGTAAGGGTGGAAAGGCGAGGTAAGAGCTCACCGGCACGGTGGAGACATTCGTGCCCTGTAAACCCTATCCGGAGCAACACCGACCAAAGTGGCTTGCTCGGCCAAAACTTTAACGGGTGGCGTGAGCAGAGGAGCAATCCTTTGCCAAGACAGATGATCGCCTTGAACGACAGAACCCGGCTTACAGTCCGGCTCGCACCAAACGAAAGACGCCCCATATATTGCTATGGGGTGTTTTTATGTTATACCGCTTGTTTTGCGCCGTTTCGGCGGCGCTGTTTGTGCTGGGCGCGGTCGCCGCGGTGTGCGGCGGGCTGTATCTGATGTTCCGGCCCAAACGCAAAGAGATCACCTGCGCGGTGGTCCGTTTTTCCGCGAATGAAGAAAACGCCGTGGCGCGGATCAGCTTTCTGCTGACGCTCACAGCGCTGTTTTCCCGTCCGCACAACACCGTGGTGATCGCCGTTTGCGCCCCGGGGGCGGAGCGGGTGGCGGCGGCGCTGAAAGCCGCGTTCCCGCGCGAACGGCGGCTCAGGCTCTGCGGGGAAGCGGACCTGCCGTCGGTGCTGCGGGACTGCACGGAAATATAATCTGCCGCTGTCCGTCGGATGGGACAGCCGCCATGCTATAATAGACACAAAAGCCGAACAAAAAGGATGGAAAAAGGAGACTTCGTATGCTCACGTTTATCACCGGCGCCGACGCCGCCGCGAAACGGGATTACATCGCAAACGCCCTGCTTTCGCAGACGCGCGCGGGCAAAAAGGCGGCGCTGCTCGTGCCGGAGCAGGCCAGCTTCGAGCGGGACCGGGCGCTGCTCTTCGCCTTTGGGGCGCAGGAGCGCAACCGGATGCGCGTAACCAGCTTCGCGCGGTTCGCGGAGGAGCTGCTGGAAGAAAACAACGTGGCCCTGAAACCACGGGCGGACGCCGCCGCGACGGCGGTGCTGATGAGCCTTGCCCTGCGGGAGACGGCGCCGGAGCTCTCGGTTTACGCCAGGCACTACCGTCGGCCGGCCTCGGTGAAATCGCTGCTCGGGGCCTACGACGCCATGCGGCAGGCGGGGCTTTCGGTGGAAACGCTGCAGCGGCTGAGCGCCCGCGTGAGCGGTTCGCTGAAACAGAAAACCAAAGAGCTGGCGCTGATTTTTGCCGCCTATGAGGCGCTCGTCACGCCCCGCTTTTCCAACGCCGCCGATAACATCCACCGGGCGGCGCTCCTGCTGGAGCACCGGCAGCTGTATCGCGACACCGTGTTTTACGTGGACGACGTCCGCAGCTTTTCGGGGGTCCAGCGGCGGCTGCTGACGGCGCTTCTGCGGCAGACGGACGTTTATATCTCCCTGCCCGGGGATAACGCCGCAGGCAGCGGTATGCAGTTCCCCCACGCGGCAAAACAGAAGGCGCGGCTGACGGCCGACGCGAAATCGGTGGGCGCGCGGGTGTTCCGGACGGAGGTCCCGGCGGGGGAGACCGGCGGCCTGATTCCGTTTTTACGGACAAATCTGTTTTCGGATGCGGCGGAGACCTGGGAGGGCGACACGGACGCTTTGACCGTGACCCGCTGCGAAACCCGTTATGAAGAATGCGAATTCATCGCAGGAGAGATCAAAGCGCTGCTGGAAAGCGGCGCTTGCCGGGCGCGGGAGATCACGGTGCTGTTCCGCGACCCGCAGTATATGCCCGCCCTTACCTCCGCGCTCAAAGGCTGCGGCCTGCCGGTGTTTGAGGATAAACGCCGGGCGCTGTATCAGTATCCGCCCGCCCGGCTGCTGCTGCACGCGGCGGCGGTGGCGGCAAAAGGTTTTTCCACCGAAGAACTGCTCTCTCTGCTGAAAACGGAGATCGCAGGCGTTTCGGCGGCGGACGTGGGCATGTTGGAAAACTACGTGTTCCGCTGGCAGATCGACGGCAGACGTTGGGAACGGGAGTTTACCGAGCATCCCGGCGGCTTCGGCCTTACGATGGACGACGCGGCAAAAGAAACGCTTTGCGCGCTCAACAGCCTGCGCGAGGAGATCGTTCTGCCGCTGCAGAAGCTGCGGGGCGTTTTCGCGAAGCGGGACGCAAAAGAAAACTGCCGCGGATTGTATCTTTATCTGAAGGAATTAAAGGCGGACGCGCACTTCCTCGACTATGCCGCCTGTTTATATGCGCACGGAAACGAGACGGAGGCGCTGGCCTGCGACCGGGCGTGGGAGCAGTGCATGCAGGCGCTGGACGCGCTGGCCGCCGCCGTGGGCGAACATCCGGTGGAGCCGGTGTATTTTTACGAGCTGCTCACCCTGCTGTTTTCCGGTACGGCGCTGGGGGAGATTCCCACCGGCGTGGATCAGGTCACGCTCGGCACGCTGGACCACACCCGCACGCTGGAACAGAAAGCGGTGTTCGTGGCGGGGCTCAACGAAGGCGTTTTTCCCGCGGCTTCGGCGTCCGGCGGCATTTTCACCGCCAAGGAGACCCGCGTGCTTACGGCGCTGGAAGCCTCCTTCGGGCAGTTGCCGGAGGAGCAGTTTGAAGAAGAACAGCTGATCGCCTACGAAGCCTTCACCGGGCCCGCGCGGCGATTGTATCTGACCTATGCCGCCGCGGCCAACGGCGGGGAAAAGCTTTCGCCCTCGCCGTTTTTAGACGATCTTCTGCGGCTGGTTCCGGGGTTGAAACAGCAGAACGCGGCGGCCCTGCCCCCCGAGAAAAAAATCGTTTCGCCCACGTCCGCCTTTGCCGTTTACGCGGGTATGCTGCGGGAAAACACGGTGTTTGGCGGAAGCCTGCGGCAGGCGCTGGAGGAGGACCGGACGACCGCGGGGAAGCTGGCGGCGCTGGACCGGACGGTTGCCGGCGTGGAGGCCGATTTTTCAGATCCCAAAGAAGCCCTGCGGCTGTTCGGGAAGGATCTGTATTTTTCCGCCTCCAAGGCCGAAACCTACGCCAAATGCCCCTTCCTCTATTTCTGCCGCTACGGCATGGGGGCGGAAGCGGTCGCGGCTTCGCGGCTGGACGTGCGGGTGAACGGCCTGGTGGTGCACCATGTGCTGGACGTGCTGCTGGCGACCCACAGGGAAACGGGCGTCGGCGGTCTGCCCGAAGCGCAGCTGCGGGCGGAGATCTCCGCCGCCGTGGCGGACTACGTGCGGGATTATATGGGCGGGGAAGAAAACCTGCCGGCCTATATCCTGCGGTCGCTGCAAAAGACCGAAAACGTGATTTTTGAGATTCTGCTGCGGATGCAGAACGAGCTGGACACCTGCAGCTTTGTTACCGTGGACACGGAGCTGAAGATCGGGGGGAAAGACGCGCAGATCCCCGCCTATACCCTGTCGCTGCCCGACGGCGGCACCCTGCGCTTCGGCGGCAGCGTGGACCGGGTGGACCTGATGCGTACGCCGGAACAGAATTACGTGCGCGTGATCGACTACAAAACCGGCGGCAAGGATTTTAAGCTGGGCGACGTGTTCGCGGGGCTGAACATGCAGATGCTGCTGTATCTTTTCGCCATCTGCGAAAACGGCGAAGCATATTACGGCCCGCTGCTGCCCGCCGGGGTGCTCTATGTGCCCGCCAACACCGGCGGCAAAACGCTGGGGCGGCGCGACGCCCCCGACGCGGTGGAGAGGCAGAAGCTGAAAAACGGCCGGATGAACGGCGTGATACTGGAAAACGAAACCGTGGTCAAGGGCATGGAGAGCGCCGCGAGAGGCATTTATATCAACGCCGAGATCAAGGCCGACGGCAGCATGAAGGGAACCTTTTTAACGCTGGAGGAATTCCGGCTGCTGCATAAAAAAACCGACGCGCTGCTGCGGGAGACCGGGATGCAGCTGCACCGGGGCGCGGTGCCCGCCCTGCCTGTGGACGACGGCGGCAACAGAAGCGTGTGCGACTACTGCGATTACGCCGCCGTCTGCCTGAAAGAAAGCGACTGTGCAAAACGAAAAATCGCGGGGCTCTCTCACGAGGACGCGCGGCTGCTGCTGCGGGAGGAAGAAACCGATGGCTGAAAAACAGTGGACAAAAGAACAAAAACAGGCGATCGAGGCCGAAACCGGCACCCTGCTGGTGGCGGCCGCCGCAGGCTCCGGCAAAACCAGCGTTCTGGTGGAACGCATCGTGCGTAAGCTGACCGCCGAAGCCGACCCCTGCCCGCCGGACGGTCTGCTGGTGGTTACCTTCACCAACGCCGCCGCCGCGGAAATGCGGACCCGGATTTTTGCGCGGATCAAAGAAAAGAGCCGGACGGAGCCGGAGCGCGCGACCTTTTTCCGGGCGTTGACCGCGCGTCTGGGCGAAATGCAGGTCTGCACCATGGACGCTTATTGTATGCAGCTGGTGCGGGAGCATTTCAGCGACTGCGATCTGATGCCGGATTTCGAGATCCTGGACGAGGGCGAGGAAAAAGCGCTCAAAAGCCTTGCCGTGCGCGAAACGGTGGAGGAGCGGTTCGTCGCCGGCGCCCCCGCCTTTTTATCCCTGACCCGGCTCTTTGACGCCGGGCGGGACGACGCGGGGCTGATCGACGGCATATTGGCGCTGTCGGATTTCTCCATGAGCGAACCCGTGCCGGAAGCGTGGCTCAAGGGCGTCGCCGACCATTTTTCTCCCTGCCCGGCGATGGATACCGTGTGGGGAAAACTCATAAAAAACAGGATCGAAGCGGGTGTGGCCTATTGTCTGCGCCTTGCCGAGGACGCGCTGGACGATATCGCCCACGACGAAACGCTGGAAGAAAAATGCGGGCCGCTGTTTACCGTTCTCAGGGACGATATGCGGGAAGCGGCGGCGGGCGCGGCGTCCGCAAAGACGTGGGATACGCTGAGCGAGGTGCTTGCAAACGCCTGCGCCGCGGCGTCCGCCGGACGGTTCCCCTCCATCCGCGGCATGGGGGACGACCCCTATAAGAACCGCGCCAAAAGCAAGCGGGACGCGGTGAAAAAGGTGCTCTCGGAGCTTTGCGACCTTGTTTGCGCCACCGAAGAGGAAAACACGGAGGACGTATCGGTCCTTGCGCCCGCCGCGGGGGCCCTGATCGACGCCACGCTGGATTTCAACGCCCGTTTGCTGGCGGCGAAAAAAGAGCGGAACCGCTACGGGTTTTCGGATATCGCCCACTTTGCGCTGGATCTGCTCTACGACCCGGATTCGCCGGACAAAAAAACGCCGTTGGCGGCGGAGCTCGGCGCGGGGCTGCGGGAGATCCTGATCGACGAGTATCAGGACACCAACCGCGCCCAGGACGCGCTCTTTTACGCCCTCTCGCAAAGCGGGGACAATATGTTCATGGTGGGGGACGTGAAGCAGAGCATCTATCGCTTCCGGTTGGCAAGCCCCGAGATCTTCATTGAAAAATATAACGAGTTCCCGCATTTTAACGGGGAGAGCCGTCGCTCCAAGATCATTCTCGGGCAGAATTTCCGCAGCCGTGAAAACGTCACCGCCACGGTGAACGACGTGTTTACCGTCCTGATGAGCCCGGACTGCGGCGAGATCGACTATAACGAGGACGAGCGCCTGTATTTCGGCGCGTCCTATTATCCTCCGGCGGAGGATACCGCTACCGAGGTGTATTTCCTCGATCCCGGCGACCGGGACGACACGGCGGCGGAGGCGGATTTCTGCGCCGACCTGATCAAAAAACGACTCGAAAACGGACAAACCGTATACGACACGGAGCTGAAAACGCTCCGTCCCGCCCGGGGCGGCGATTTCTGCATTCTGCTGCGCTCCGCCCGGGGCGCCGCGGACGTATATGCCGCCGCTCTGCGGGCTCGGGGGCTGCGGGTGAACACCGACAGCCGCACCGGCTTTTTTGAGTCCGCCGAGCTGCGGATGGTGCTGGCGCTCTTAACGGTGATCGACAACCCGCAAAAGGACGTGGAGCTGTTGGCGGCGCTGCTCTCGCCGCTGTTCGGTTTCTCTCCCGAGGAAGCCGCAAAGATCAGGAACGACGCCCGGGACGCCGGCGCGCCCAAATGCTCCCTTTTTGCCGCGGTCTCGATGGCGGCGCAGGCGGGCGACGAAAAAAGCGCCGGTTTTCTGGAACAGCTTTCTTATTACCGGAAGCTGGGCGCCACGCTTTCGTGCGCCGAGCTCATCGGGGCCCTCTACGACGAAACGCCGCTGCTCGCCATTGCCGGCGCAATGACCGAGGGGAAGCTGCGGGTGGCGAATCTCCGGGCGCTTTACGAGGCGGCGCAGCGCTTTTCCGCCGACGGGGCGAAGACCGTGGGCGCGTTCCTGCGCTACCTTGCCATGCTGAAGGAAAACGGCGCCCAGCTGCAGAAGGGAAGCGCCGCGCCCGACGATCAGAGCGTGACCGTGATGACCATGCACCGCTCAAAGGGGCTGGAATTCCCCTTCGTGATCCTCGGGGGGCTGGGCAGAAAATTCAATCTGCGGGAGCGCTCCAACGTGCTCACCGTTTCGCATGAGTTCGGCGTGGGTCTCAAGCGGCGGGAGCCGGAGAACATCAAGCTCTACGATACGCTTTCTTCAAAAGCGGTGCGGCTGGCGGGCAAAACCGCCGCTCTGTCGGAAGAGATGCGGATCTTATACGTGGCCCTCACCCGCGCCAAAGAAAAGCTTATTTTGCTGGCAACCTGTGAAAAACCGTGGGAGCAGCTTGCAAAAACCGAGGCGCTTCTGCCGGAAACCGGCCCCGTTCCGCCGTTTGCCGTGAGCGGCGCAGAAAAGCCCTTCAAATGGCTTGCGTCCGTGTGCCTGCGGCATCCGGGCGCCGCTTCGCTGCGGCAGCTGAACACCCGCGCCGGGGCAGGGGAGGGGCAGATCAGATGCGCCGTCGTCGCCGTCCCGCCCGAAGAGGAGGCAAAAACAGCGCCCGCTCCCGTTCCTGCCGATCCGGCGCTGGTGGAGGCGCTTCGCGCCCGCATGGCGTTTTCTTACCCGTGGCTGCCGGTGTCGGGGCTGCGCGCCAAGCACACCGCCTCGTCGTTGGCGGAGGAACGCTTCTCGCCCGCGCATTTTGCCGCCGCCGCCCCCGCGTTTTTGTTCTCCGACGAACTCACCCCGGCCGAAAAGGGCACCGCCACACACCGGTTTCTGGAGTGCTGCCGGTTTGAAGACGCCGAAAAGGACGCCGAAAAGGAGCTGCGGCGTCTGGTGGCGTCCGAAAAGCTTACGGAACGCGAAAGCGCCGGCGTGGAGCTGGACGCCGTGCGGGGCTTCTTCACCTCCGATCTCTTTTCCCGCATCAAAAAAAGCGCCGCCGTGCTGCGGGAATACCGCTTTACGGTGGCAAAAAGCGTGCGGGACCTGAACCCCGACCTGCCGGAAATCTTCCGGAATGAACAAACCGTGATCGACGGCAAAACGGACCTGATCTTTGTGGAAGACGGCGCGGCGGTGATCGTGGACTACAAAACCGACCGGGTGCGGGACCCCGCCGAGCTTGTCCGCCGCTATACCCCCCAGATGCGCCTCTACGCCGAGGCCGCGGCGCAGGTGCTTGGCATGCCCGTAAAAGAATGCCTGCTTTACTCCCTCACCCTGCGCCGGGCTATTATAATATAATCTGACGGTAAGCTGCCGGAAACGGTATGAACGGAGAAATTGCGGCCGAAAACAGACGCCCGCGG
>CACZOP010000033.1 GCA_902782845.1 Oscillospiraceae bacterium
CCCCGGTATTCGTTCTTCACCGGGATCACATAGCGGCCGTTGCGCTGGGTAATAATGGCGTCCTGCAGCATTTTCTGATAGTGGGAAGACCGCACCATGCTCTCGAGCTTCTCGCGGATGCCCTGCGACTGGTTGCGGATCTTGCGCCGGATATCGGCAAGCTCGCGGGAAGCGTGGTCGGCCACCTCTTCCTCGCTTAAGATCGCGGTGGTGATCTCCTCTTCCAGCCCGCGGTTGGGCACGAGGGAGGAGAAAAACACGTCCAGGCAGCTGTCGGCGCCCGGTTGGTCGAACCGCCAGTTTGACACCGATCGGATCACCCGCAGCACTTCCGCCACATCCAGCAGCTCCCGCAGGCTCAGAACGCCTCCCGCGCCCGCGCGGGAAACGGCGGAATTCACGTTTTTCATCGCGCCGAAGGAGGGGCTGCCGTATTTGGCCATCAGCACGTAGGCGGCGTTGGTCTGGTTCAGGAGCGCCTCGGCGTCGTAGAGCTGTTTCGCCGGCTCCAGCGCCAGCGCGAGTTCCTTCGCGTCCGCACAGGTCACGTGGGTCGCCAGCCGTTCCAATATTTTATCCAGCTCCAACGCTTTTTGATGTTTGTTCAGCATAGGTTTTGTTTCCTTACAGTTTTGAAATCCTTAAAAAATTCCCTGCCGCAGCGCACACCGGGCAGGGAACGAAAAAACGGGGGATCACACCTCCGTGCCGCCGAAGGGACGGATCGAAAGCACGTAACACGCGCCGTCGCCGAAGAGGGCTTCCATCTTCGATTTGTATTCGTCCAGCTTTTCCAGCGGAACAAAGGCCTGAATGGTACCGGCAAAGCCGCCGCCGTGCACGCGCCATGCGCCCGCGCCTTTGAGGATGTATTCGCTCACTGCCAGCGCCAGCGCCACCGGCTGGCTTTGCGGCTGGCTGGATGCAAACACGTTCTGGTTATACATATAAGAGGATCTGCCGGAGTCGATGGTGAGCGCCTTGAAGGTTTCAAAGTCGCCCGCCCTCAGCGCGGCGGCCTCCGCTTCCACCCGGCGGTTGTCGGCATAAAAATGCATGGCCCGCATTACGGGGCGCTCGCCGAGGGCTTCGCGCAGAGCGGCGAGATTGTCCATCACGTCCGCTTCGTTCGTCTCCCGCAGGCAGCTCTTGCCGAAGAAGCCCGCCACGGCTTCCATTTCACGGCGGATGGAGGCGTATTCGTCGGTCAGGTCCGCGTGGTCGGCGCGGGTGTCCACAATGCACAGAGCGTGTTCGCAGGCGGCGAAATCAAAGTCCACCGGGGTGATCACCGGGGCAGAAGGGTCTTTGAAGTCGATCTGCACGAAGCTGCCCACGCTGCACGCCATCTGGTCCATCAGGCCGCAGGGCTTGCCGAAGAATTCGTTTTCGGCGTATTGCGCGACCTTCGCGATCTCCACCGGGGAGATCCTGCCGTCGTTGTAAAGATAATTGAGCAGCGTGCCCACCAGCACCTCATAGGAAGCGGAGGAGCTCATGCCGGAGCCTTTGAGCACGTTGTTCACGGTCACGGCCCGCAGGCCGCCCACCTTGTAGCCCAGCTGCACGAAGCGGGCGGCGACGCCGCGCACCAGCGAGGCGGATTTTTCCCGCTCTTTTTCCTGCGGTTCGAGAATGTTGAGGTCAATGGTGTCGCCGGGATAATTCTCGGATTTGATCACGATGATATCGTCGTCGGTTTTTGCCGCGCAGGCCACGGCGTCCAGATTGATGGCGGCGGCCAGCACGCAGCCGTGGTTGTGGTCGGTGTGGTTGCCGCAGACCTCCGTTCTGCCGGGAGCGGAGAAAAAGCGCAGGTCGTCGCCGTCGCCGAAGGCTTCTTCAAAAAGATCGGTTATATGCAGGAAGCGCTTCCCTGCCGCGGCGGTATCGGCATAAAGACGGGCAAAGCGGGCGTCCATGGCGCCGGAACGAATCAGTTCTCTTGTTTTCTCCAGATTATTCATTTTGTTTGCTCCTTTCGGGGACTTTGTTTTTTTGTTTGTTTTCGTTGTCGGCGGCGCTTTCTTCCGCTTCCGCCGTTTTTATATTGTGTTCCGTTTCGTTTGCGGCTTTCAGCGCCGCGCCTTCCGCGGGGAGGCTGCTCCCGTTTTCGTCCGGGCGGAGCTCCGCCGCGGGATCCGCGCCTTCGGTTGCGGCGTTTTCTTCTTTTTGTTTGTTTTTCCTGAAACCGACTTTCAGTACGGCGTGCATCACGAAGAAGGAAATGCCGGTGAGCACAAACAGGAAAATCAGCGGTACAAAGAATCTGGAACTCAGGGGATCGTAGATGTTTTTGCCTATGAACGAATAAGAGATCAACCGGGGCACCAGCGCGGCAACCGAGATCAGCACGTATTTTACAAAGGGATATTCCATGCTGCCGTAAAGATGGCTGACTGTGTTGAAGGGGAAAACGGGAACGAAGCGCAGCGCGAACAGCACCACCGGATTCCCGCGGGCGTCCACCTCAAACATGGCCTGGATATAGCGGTTCTTTTTCAGCATGTCGTTCCAGAAGCCTTCGCCCATCTGCACGCCGGTAAAATAGCGGAAAGCGATCACAAAGGTCATACACGCCATGTTCAGCAAAAAGGATTTCACCGGGGAAAAGACCATGGCGGTGATGATATAGAGCGCGGGGAAGGGGTAGATCGCCGAAAGGCTGCGCAGAAGATAGAGAAGAAAGATCACGATGACGCTCAGCCAGTTGGTGCTCAGTGAAGCGACCTTTTGTTCGAAATCCTGAATATACAGAAGGTATTGGTCGTATTTTTCCCGGAAGCTGTCGACTCGCATGATCAGGATCAGGGTCAGGAGGATCGCCGCCGTGATAAATGACATAATACCCAAAACTTTCATTAATCTTAAAAGAAAAGCATCCTGCTCTTCTTTTGTCTTTTTCTGTTTTTTGATAGGCTCCACCTCCCCGCCCCATTATTATTTATAGTTAATTAATATTATACACGGGAATGGATATCCGGTCAAGATTTTTTGTGATTTTTCCCTAAACTCCGTCTGAAAAAGAAAAAAAGATAGGGAATTCTGTTCAAAAATAATCAGAAAATCATTGTAAGACACTTTATTTTATGGTAGAATACTCTTTGCGGAAAACTGTAATTCCTAAAAAGCAATCCAAAAAAAAGAAAGAACAACGGAGGTATTTCCATGGAAGAAAGAAGAATCGGGACCGTGGCGCGCGGCGTGCGCGCTCCCATTATCCGCGAGGGCGACGATATTGCCGGAATCGTGATCGAAAGCGTGCTGGCTGCGGCGAAAAGCGAAAATCTCGAGCTTCGCGACCGCGACGTGGTGGCGGTGACCGAAGCGGTGGTCGCGCGGGCGCAGGGCAACTACGCCACGGTGGATCAGATCGCCGCAGACGTCCGGGCAAAATTCCCCGGCGGCGAATTCGGCGTGATCTTTCCCATTCTTTCGCGCAACCGTTTTGCAGTTTGCCTGCGCGGGATCGCCCGCGGGGCCAAAAAAATATATCTGATGCTCTCTTATCCCTCAGACGAAGTGGGCAACGCCCTGATCGATATGGACGCGCTGGACGCCGCGGGCGTGGATCCCTGGTCCGACGTGCTCACCGAGGCAAAATACCGCGAATTGTTCGGAATCGTGAAGCATCCCTTCACCGGCGTTGACTATATCAGCTATTACAGGGAGCTGATCGAGTCGCAGGATTGCGAAGTGGAGATCGTGCTTGCCAACGACTGCCGTAAAATCCTCGGCTATACCGACGCCGTGCTGACCTGCGATATCCATACCCGCGCCCGCAGCAAGCGTCTGCTGAAGGCCGCCGACGCAAAGACGGTTTACGGGCTCGACGAGCTGATGTCCGCACCGGTGGACGGCTCCGGCTTCAACGCTTCCTACGGTCTGCTGGGCAGCAACAAGGCAACCGAAGAAAAGGTCAAGCTCTTCCCGCGGGACTGTGAGGATGTGGTGGCGAAGATCGCCGCGGGGCTTAAGGACGCCACCGGCAGGCAGGTGGAAGTGATGGTCTACGGCGACGGCGCGTTCAAGGATCCCGTGGGCAAGATCTGGGAGCTTGCGGACCCGGTGGTATCGCCCGCTTATACCCCCGGCCTTGTGGGACAGCCCAACGAACTGAAGCTCAAATATCTGGCCGATAACGATTATAAGGATTTGTCCGGCGACGCGCTCAAAGAAGCCATCTCCGCCAGCATCCGCGCCAAGGGCGGCGACCTGGTGGGCAACATGGCGTCGCAGGGCACCACTCCCAGACGGCTCACCGACCTGATCGGCTCCCTGAGCGATCTGACCTCCGGCTCCGGCGACAAGGGCACGCCCATCGTCTGGATCCAGGGCTACTTCGATAACTATACAATGTAATCCGGAACCTGCCCTCTGTTTTTACGGACCGCGGGCGGCTTTATGAAAAAAACAAATACAGGCGGCGTCGTGCGATACGATCCGCCTGTCTTCCTGTCAACGGATAAACGGGAGGGCTGAGAAAAAAGGACGGTGATCTGAATGGACGAGCGGTTTTCCCGCACCGAACGGCTGTTGGGCGCGGCGGCGATGCAGCGGCTTGCCGCGGCAAACGTGGCGGTGTTCGGCGTGGGGGGTGTCGGCGGCTACGTTGTGGAGGCGTTGGCGCGGTCCGGCGTGGGAACGCTGCACCTGATCGACGGCGACGTGGTGAGTCTGTCGAACCTCAACCGCCAGATCATCGCGCTGGAGGATACCGTCGGCACCCCGAAGGTGGAGGCGGCCGCGGCGCGGGTTGCGAAAATCAATCCCGCCTGCCGGTTGATCTGCAGCCGGACCTTCGTGCTGCCGGAAACTATCGGGCAGTTTGATTTTTCGGCGTATTCCTACGTGGTGGACGCCATTGACACCGTCAGCGGGAAGCTTGCCATCGTTCAGGCGGCGACCGACGCCGGGGTCCCGGTGATCTCCGCCATGGGGGCGGGGAACAAGCTGAACCCCACCCGCTTTGAGGTCGCGGATATTTATAAAACGACCGTGGATCCCCTGGCTCGCGTGATGCGGTATGAGTGCCGCAGGCGGGGGATCGAAAAACTCAAGGTCGTGTATTCCACCGAGCCGCCGCTTGCCCCCGCGTCGCCGGAGGAACCGCCGGCGGACGGCGCCGGCGCGCGGCGTTCCGTTCCCGGGTCGCTTTCGTTCGTTCCCTCCGTCGCCGGGCTGATCCTGGCGGGGGAGGTCGTGCGGGATCTGATTTCTTCTGATTTTTCTGCATCCGATCCCGGGAAAAAAGGGACGTGATTATCAGAAAGCCGAAAGGAGATTGTCCGAAATGAAAAGATGTGTTTGTATTCTGCTGGCGACGCTTTTATGCGCCGCGCTGCTGCTGCCCGCGGGCGCTGCCGTGCGGGGCGACGTGGACGGAGACGGCGTGCTTTCCGCCGCCGACGCGCGCATAGCGCTCCGGCGCAGTGTTGCGCTTGAAACCTTTTTGCCCGGTTCCGGGAAATTCCATGCGGCGGACGCCGACGGCGACGGTGTGGTGACTGCCGGAGACGCGCGCTCCCTTTTGCGCCGTTCTGTGGGATTGGCGGATGAAACGGCAGTGGAACCGCCTGCAGCCGGGGAAGTGACGGCGGCGTTCTCTCTTGCCCAAACGGGGTTCGGGCTTTCGCTGCTGCAGAGCCAGACCGCCGGAAAACGGGATAACGTGCTGCTTTCCCCTGTTTCGGCCGCTTATGCGCTTGCCATGGTCGTGAACGGCGCGGCGGGCGAAACGCAGAAAGAATTGCTGGACGCCGTGGGGATGCCGGACGCTGATACGCTGAACGCGCAGCTTTACGCCCTGCATGCCGCGCTGCCGCAGGAGGAGAATTGCCGGCTGTCGGTTGCCAACAGCCTTTGGGTCAACGAACGGGTACAGCCCTTTGTTGAAACGCCTTTTTTGCGGACGACGCTGCGCTATTTCAACGCCGGCCTGAACGTGTGCGGCTTCAACGACGACGCGTTGCCCATGATCAACGGCTGGGTCAGCGAGAATACCGACGGCATGATCGACCGGATTGTGAGCACGCTGGATCCCGCCACCGCCGTGTTGCTGATCAACGCGCTTTGCATGGACGCAGATTGGGAAAAGCCCTTTAGCGAGACGAGTGTTTACGACGCGCCTTTTGCCGCGGCGGACGGGCAGACCGTCGAAGTGAAGATGATGCGGGGAACCGCCCCGCTTTATCTTGAAAACGACGAGGCGGTCGGCTTTATCAGACCCTACGCGGGCGGCAAACTGCAATTTGCCGCGATCCTTCCGAAAACGGAGGGGGATATTAACGCCTTTTTGCATACGCTGGACGCGCATACGCTGCACGGCCTGCTGACGGACGCCGAAGCGGAGACAGTGACGGTGCAGATGCCGAAATTTACCTTCGCTTACGACGCCAGCCTGCGGACGTCGCTGGAAGCTCTCGGCGTCAGAGGGCTGTTTGATCCTGCACAGGCGGATCTATCCGCCATGCTGCGCCCGCCCGTAACCGCGTATGCGGACGACGTGATACAGAAAACCTTTATCGAGGTGAACACAGAAGG
>CACZOP010000034.1 GCA_902782845.1 Oscillospiraceae bacterium
AAAACTAATGTAAAATATTATTTAACCTTGTAAGGAGGTCAATGCAATGAACAGTATCATCGAAAAAAGACGCGGCGTAATCATCAGCGTGGTTTATTACGGTTTGATCCTGGCTGCGTTTTATTTGATATTCAAAACGTTTTTCAGTCTGCTGATCCCGTTTATCGTCGCTTTTATCCTTGCGGCTCTGCTGCATCGTCCGGTAAAATATATCTCGGGGAAAACGCCGCTTAACCGTTCTGTTACAAGCACCGTCTTCGTTCTCCTGATTCTGGCTGTGCTCGGTTTTCTCGTGTTTCTGATCGGAAACGCCTTATTTGGGAAAGTAAAGGATTTTTATGATTATATAATGAATGAGCTCAAAGACATTCCCGCTTTGGCTGAAAAAATCAAAACATGGGCAATCTCTATGATCGGTTTTCTGCCTGAAAAGATCCGTGCGCAGCTGACGGAAAACATCACGGTTGCATTCGAAAAGATCATTGCCAACGGGTTTGAGGATTTTTCCATGGCATCCATTTCCGATATGGGCATCGACTGGTCGTCTCTGCTTGCCAAGGGCGGCGGCGTGTTGAAGAACACGGTGGTACAGATCCCGTCCGTTCTTATCGCGATCCTTGTTTCCGTTGTGGCCTGTGTTTTCATTACGATCGACTATGATCACATTGTCGCTTTCGTTATGCGGCAGTTTTCTCCCCGCAATAAAAAAAGGATCCATGAGGCGAAAACGCTCGCCATCGGCACTTTGGGCGGGATGCTGAAGGCGTATAGCCTGATCGTTCTGATCACGACAACGGAACTCAGTATCGGCTTTTATATCATGTATTTTGCGAAAATCTTCCAATCGGATTATATTATTTTCATTTCCATCCTGATTGCGATCGTCGATATTATTCCCGTTCTCGGCACCGGCACCGTTCTGATTCCATGGACGATATACAGCTTTATTTCCGGCGACATTGCCATGGGGATCGGTCTGCTTGTGCTGTATGTTGTTATTACCGTGATCCGGCAGATCATCGAGCCGAAGTTAGTCGCAGGACAGGCGGGGCTTTCCCCCATTGTAACGATCATAGCCATGTACGTAGGCACGAAAACGATCGGTATTCTCGGTTTCTTTATTTTGCCGTTCTGCGTCATTCTGATCAATAAGTTCAACGAGGCGGGTATCATCCATCTCTTCAAGCTGCCGCAAAAAGAGGAAGACGCCGCAGCTTCGGGCGACGGCGGCGCCGACGTGTCTCCGGCGGAAGAAAACGTAGCCGTGGAACAGAACGCGGCGGAATCATGATCGGTTGACCCGACCGTTCAACGAACACTTTGCAGGAGGAACAGCATGCTCTCCGAATTGCTGCAAACCATATCAAATCTCGGTTTTGACGTGTCTGAGATCAACCGGGCGTTTAATGAAATATTCAGCACTGTCAGCAACGGGCAGACAGACGTGATCAGCGGGCTGCGTTCCATGTTCGGCGGCATTCTGCCTTTTTTCAGCGACGTCGGCGGTGCCTGGAGTTCTATCGCCGGCGCGCTTCTTAACAGCGTTCTGGACTTGCTTGCAAACGCCGGCGCGTCTTCGGTTCTGCATATGATTACAGGCGCATGACGATCAAAGAAGGGGGAGTAGGAAACAGATATGATAAAAAAGTTTATTCCGTCGATCAGGGAATATAAAAAACAGACCTTGATCACACCGGTCTTTATGATAGGAGAGGTTTGCTGCGAATGCGTTATTCCTCTGCTGACAAAACTGCTGATCGACGGCATACAAGACGGATGTGAAATGTCTCTGATCGTAAAATACGGTCTGATGCTGGTTGTC
The DNA here is from genome assembly GCA_902782845.1 of Oscillospiraceae bacterium. Lineage (GTDB taxonomy): Bacteria > Bacillota > Clostridia > Oscillospirales > Acutalibacteraceae > RUG806. The sequence continues at coordinate 1,823 of CACZOP010000034.1, forward strand.
ATGGCATTTCTGTCTTTGGCTTTCGGCGCTTTGGCGGGAAAATTCAGCGCTACCGCCTCCACCGGCTTTGCGAAAAACCTTCGCAGAGATATGTTCTATCGCATACAGGGGTTTTCTTTCTCCAATATCGATAAATTTTCAACAGCAAGTCTTGTTACCCGGCTGACCACCGATGTACAGAACGTTCAGATGAGCTTTATGATGATCATTCGCATCGCGATCCGCGCACCGCTGATGCTGATTTTCGCCACTGTGATGAGCGTGATCGTCGGCAAACGTCTCGCATGGATTTTTGTCGGCTTCCTTCCGCTTTTGGCGATTGCGCTGCTGGTGATCACGAAAAAGGTTCTGCCGATTTTTCGAGCAGTGTTCAAAAAATACGATAACGTCAATAATTCCGTACAGGAGAACATCAAAGGGATCCGTGTCGTAAAAACTTTCGTCCGCGAAGCGTATGAAAAAGAAAAATTCAACGCGTCTTCCGAGATGCTGCGGCGGGATTTCTTAAAGGCGGAACGGATCATCGCGTTCAGTATGCCTTTGATCCAGTTTGCCATGTTCGGGACGATGCTCATCATTTCCTACGTTACCGCAAAAGTTGTGATTTCCACCGGCGGCGTCGATATGCAGGTCGGTACGCTTTCCAGCATGCTTACCTATTCAATTCAGGTTTTAATGTCTTTGATGATGCTGTCGATGATCTTTGTGATGGTCACCATGAGTCTGGCGTCCGCAAAAAGAATCGTCGAGGTGCTGGATGAGGAAAGCAGTATTACTGAGCCCGAAACGCCCGTTTCGGAGGTGGCTGACGGCAGTATTGATTTTGACAACGTCTGTTTCAAATATTCACAAACGGCGGAACAAAACAGTCTTTCCGGTATTGATTTGCATATTCCGGCGGGGGCAACCGTCGGAATCATCGGCGGGACGGGCGCCGGTAAATCCAGCCTGATCCAGTTGATCCCCCGTTTATACGACGTTACCTCCGGTTCCGTTCGCGTCGGAGGAAAGGACGTCCGTTCCTATTCATTAAAAGCGCTGCGGGATCAGGTTAGCGTTGTTTTGCAGAAAAACGTCCTGTTCTCCGGCAGTATCAAAGAAAATCTGCAATGGGGAAATCCGGACGCAACGGAAGAAGAAATGGTCCGGATCTGTAAGCTGGCGCAGGCGGATGAGTTTATCCGCAGTTTCCCGGAACAGTATGATACATATATAGAACAGGGTGGCACCAACGTATCCGGCGGGCAAAAACAGCGTTTGTGTATTGCGCGCGCGTTACTCAAAAAACCGAAGATCCTGATTCTTGACGATTCCACCTCTGCAGTGGATACCAAAACAGACGCGCTGATTCGTAAAGCGTTCAAAGAAGAGATTCCCGGAACCACAAAACTGATCATTGCCCAGCGGATCGCTTCTGTGCAGGACGCCGATATGATCATTGTGATGAACAACGGCACGATCGACGCCGTGGGAACACACAGCGAACTGTTGGAAACCAATACGATTTATAAAGAGGTCTATGATTCTCAGAACAGGGCAGGTGACGAAAATGAGTGAGCGTAAAGTTCATGGCCCTGCGGGCAGAGGCGGAAAACCTGTCGGTGCGTCCGGCATGAAAATCGACGGAAAGGTGCTTTCAAGATTACTGCGGATGCTGTTTCGGGATTATAAACTGATCATGATCCTGATCTGCCTGTGTATTCTGACGGTCGCCGTGATCGGCGTGCTGCCTGCCGTCTACATCGAAACGATCACAACGTATATCACCGAAGGGCTGAAAGCGGCAAAAACGGTGGGGAATGCCGCCGCATGGGAAGAAACTCTGCCTAAGGTATTAAAAGCGCTGGCAACCATGGGCGGCCTGTATCTGTGCTCATTGATCGCAGCGGGAACGCAGGGGCAGCTTGTGGCGTATATGACGCAGGGCTTCCTTGATAAAATGCGCCGCAGAATGTTCAATCATATGCAGGATCTTCCCGTAAAGTATTTTGATTCCCATACGCACGGCGATATCATGAGCCACTATACCAACGATATCGACACGCTGCGGCAGCTGGTATCCCAGGGGCTGCCGAGCATCCTTTCCGCTTCGGTCACGCTTATCTTCCTGATTTGCGTGATGATGTATTTCAGCGTGTCGCTGATGTTTGTCGTTGTTCTCGGCGTGATCGCCATGACCTTCGTGATGAAGAAGGTCGGCGGGAATTCCGCGAAGTATTTCATGCGGCAGCAGCAAAGCCTCGGCAAAGCGGAAGGTTATATCGAAGAAATCATGAACGGTCAGAAGGTCGTTAAGGTTTTCTGCCATGAGGAAGATGCGAAACGTGATTTTGATAAGGTGAACGAGGCGCTGTGCAAAGATAGTGAAAGCGCCCATACGTTCAGTAATATTTTCGCGCCGATCATGAACAATATCGGTAATATCCTGTATGTTCTTACTGCTTTTGTCGGCGGTGTGATGATCACGTCAAACGGTCGTCTGCTCAATCTGTCCGTTCAGAATCTGGTTAACGGGAACGGAAGCGGCGGAAAACTTCTTGCGCCTCTGACGATCGCTGTCGTCGCTTCTTATCTCGGGATGTGCAAGCAGTTCACCGGGCAGGTGAATCAGGCGTCGCAGCAGATCAACGCCATTGCCATGGCGATGGCGGGCGCCGCGAGGATTTTTCAGTTGATCGACGAAAAGGAAGAAGCCGACGCCGGATATGTTACGCTTGTCAACTGTATCGAAACCGACGGCAGAATTACGGAATGCGCCGAGCATACCGGGCATTGGGCGTGGAAGCATCCGCATACTGCGGACGGATCTGTGACCTACACGCCGTTACGGGGCGACGTGGTAATGGATCACGTGGATTTCTCATACGAACCTGAAAAACAGGTGTTATATGACGTTTCTTTGTACGCGAAGCCCGGGCAGAAGGTCGCGTTCGTCGGGGCAACCGGCGCGGGAAAGACGACAATCACCAACCTGATAAACCGGTTTTACGACATTGCGGACGGCAAAATCCGTTACGACGGCATCAATATCAACAAAATAAAAAAGAGCGACCTGCGTCACTCTCTTGGCGTGGTGCTTCAGGAAACGAATCTTTTTACCGGTTCCGTTATGGATAACATCCGCTACGGAAAACTGGACGCCACCGACGACGAATGTATCAACGCCGCGAAGCTCGCGAACGCGCACGACTTCATTTGTCGTCTGCCCGAGGGATACCAGACAAAGCTCACAGGCAACGGCGCAAACCTCTCGCAGGGTCAACGGCAGCTTATTTCCATTGCAAGGGCGGCGGTTGCCGATCCTCCTGTGATGATTCTGGATGAAGCGACCTCCAGCATTGATACCCGTACAGAAGCCCTTGTGCAGAAGGGAATGGATGCGCTCATGAAAGGACGGACCGTTTTTGTGATCGCGCATCGATTATCTACGGTACAGAACTCCGACGCGATTATGGTATTGGATCACGGCAGGATCATTGAACGCGGAAATCACGAAGCCCTCATCGCGCAGAAGGGCACCTATTACAAGCTTTACACCGGCGCGTTTGAGCTGGAATGATTCGTTTCCTTTCGGTTTTTCTTTTGTCGGATCCGGGCGGATAACCACAGAATGAACATGGCAGCCAGAACACCTGCGGCTACGCCCGCAGCGTCGATCAGGACGTCGCGGAATTCTCCGCATCTGCCGGGAATAAAGGTCTGATGCCATTCGTCGGAGCAAGCATAGACAAATCCAAGGGGCAAGGGAAGCAGCGGCAGTCTGATGCGGTTCTTTTGCCAGACCGCATAAAACATAGTTGAAAACAACCCGAGAATCGCAAATTCAGTAAAATGCGCCAGTTTTCTGATGTATATTTCTAAAAAAGCGTCAAACGCCGCCTGTTTATCTGCGGAACGTATCAGCCAATGCACGATAGAACAAAGGACTTCCAGTATTTTGCCGCTGGTTTCACTTGAAAGATCGTCGTTCTCCGCCGAAAAACAGAAGATCAGTATCATAGCGGCCGCCGTTGCGGTTCCGGTAATCACCGCCATAGTTTTCTTGTGTTGATACATTGCGAACCCTCCTGTTGCGCGGAATGTATTATAGCAGATCAACGCGGAAAATAAAAGAGTATTTTCAATTCTTTCCGTTGTTTTTCAGAAATTACAATAAAAAATGTAAAAAAGATAAGAAGGTATGAAGAAATGACAAAAATCGACATTTTTTCCGGCTTTTTGGGCGCGGGAAAAACAACCCTGATCAAGAAACTGATCTCCGACAGCTATCAGAATGAAAAGCTGGTGCTGATCGAAAACGAGTTCGGCGAAATCGGTATCGACGGCGGCTTCTTAAAGGACGCGGGAATAGAGATCACCGAAATGAATTCCGGTTGTATCTGCTGCAGCCTTGTGGGAGATTTCGGCGAAGCGCTCAAGAAGGTGCTCTCTCAGTTTACGCCGGACCGGATCCTGATCGAGCCCTCCGGCGTCGGGAAGCTTTCGGATATTATCAAGGCGGTAAATAATATCGGCAGCGACGATATTGTGCTCAACGCTTTTGTAACGGTCGTAGACGCCGGCAAATGCAAGATGTATATGAAGAACTTCGGCGAATTCTTCAACGATCAGGTGGAACATGCAGGCACCGTGATCATGAGCCATGCGGACGTAGTTTCTGCCGAAAAGCTGGAAACCGCCGTCTCGCTTGTAAAAGAAAAGAATCCAACCGCGGTAATCGTTACAACCCCGATCTCGCAGTTGGACGGAGCGACTCTGCTGGAAGCCATTGAGCGAAAGGATACCCTGAACGCCGCGATCGAGCTCCTGATGCACGAACAGGAAGAAGAGCACGACCATCATCACCATCATCACGACGATGAGGAAGAAGAGCACGACCATCATCATCACCATCACGACGATGAGGAAGAAGAGCACGACCATCATCACAATCATCACGATGATGAGGAGGAACATGAACATCATCACCATGAACATGATGAAAACTGCACTTGCGGCTGTCACGATCACGACCATCACCATCATCATGCGGATGAGGTCTTTACC